>JBKOUJ010000168.1:0-5407 GCA_046723355.1 Actinomycetota bacterium
CGAGGACGCCAGGGACCGCGTCAGATTCGAGGAAGAAGCTCTCGACCTCGCCGACCAGGTCTACCGCGTCGCGAGGCGGATGGTCTCCTCCCGCGAGGAAGCCGAGGACTTGATGCAGGAGACGTACGCACGGGCGTTCCGAAGCTGGAGATCCTTCCAGCCGGGAACCAATCTCCGGGCGTGGCTCCTTCGCATCCTCACCAACCTCAACATCGACCGCGGGCGGCGGGTGCAGCGCGCCCCGGACACGCAGCCGCTCGAGGAAGGCGACTACTTCCTCTACAACAAGCTCGAAGGGGCCAACCCGTCGGGCACTGACGAGGAGCGTGTCATCGAGCGGCTCTCGCAGGACGATGCCGTCACAGCCTTGTCGGCGGTGCCGCACGACTTCCGCGACGTGATCGTGCTCGTCGACATCGGCGATTTCAGCTACAACGAAGCCGCCCAGATCCTGGACATCCCGGTCGGGACGGTCATGTCCCGGCTGCACCGCGGTCGGCGGATCCTCAAGCGTGAGCTCGCGGAGCACGCCGTCGCGGACGGCGCTTCCGCGGACGGAGGCCCTGGCGCGTGAGCGGCTTTGCGATGGATCCGTGCGAGAAGTGCGAGGAGCTCCTGCAACCGTTCCTCGACCGCGATCTAAACGAGGAGGAGCGGGCGGTTGCGGAGGAGCACCTGAATCTCTGCGCGTACTGCCGGAAGCGCTACCGCTTCGAAGCGGATCTGCGGCGCTTCGTCCGGCAGGCCGTCACAGAAGAGATGCCGCCGGACCTGAAGGCGAAGCTCTCCGAGCTGCGGACGCCGCTGCTCTAGTCCACCCGAGGAGGTCCGGCGATGACCACGAGCCGGCGCGGGTTGCTCCCGCCGGGTAGCGGCTTCGCCTCGACGCCGAGCTGGCTCGCGAGGCGCGCTCCGTACGCATCCCCGCCGGGCTCGAAGTAGACCGCGGTGGCTGGGTAGTCGAAGCGGTTCGCCTTCGTGACCCGCCTGATCTTGTAGCCCAGCCCGCCGATCTTGCTTGCGAGCGCGCGGGTGTAATAGATGTCGCCGCCGCCGTTCAGCACGTCGACCGAGAGCTTCCAGGCAGGCGGCAGCGGCTGCGTCGTACCGTTCCGCCCGCTGTTTCCGCCGAGGCCGAGGCCGCGGCTATGTCCGCCCATGCCGCCGAGCAGTGCGACACCGAGTGCGGCCAACAGCACGATCGTGGCGGCAACGGCGGCGATCCGAGTTCGCGAAAAGCGTTGCGGCGCCGGCTCGACCGGCAGGCGCGCGAGCGTCCGCGCCTCGTCGTGTTCGACGCCGAGCGCCGTTGCGTAGAGGACGACGGCGATCAGGGCGTCGTCGGCAACCGGGAACCTGTACACGCGGCCTTCTTCGAGCCAGCGGATCTGCTCCGGGGTGATGCCGGCTCGCCGAGCCGCTTCGTCGATCGTTAGCTTGCGTTGCAGGCGGGCCGACGCGAGCGGCGATGGTTCGAGCGGATCGAGTTGCGGCGCGGCCGACATCGGACGCGTCCCTCATTCTCCGCCGGCGTCCCTCACCCTCCCGAGCATGTCGCCCGGCACGTCGACGTCGCCGGGCGCGCCGAGATCGTCGCATGGGACCAGCACCGGCTCGAGCGCGCGCGCCCCCTCGTCCGGAACGGCGGGCCAAACCGCGCGGCCGAGCACGACGGGGTGACCGCGGTCGCCGCCGTAGCTCGCGGCGATCACGTCGCCGGTCCCTTCCCGCCAGGCGGCGACGACGCGGTCGATCGCCTCGGGCGCGAGCTCGGGGCCGTCCGCGAGGATGACGACGGCCGCCTCCGTGCCGGGCGGGAGCGCCGCGAGCCCGCAACGAAGCGAGGCGCCGGGACCGAGCTCCCAGTCCGTGCAGTGGACGGTGCGGGCGTCGGTCTCGACATCGTGCGCCCCGACGACCACGACGATGTCGTCGATCGTGCTCGCGCTTCGCACGCGTTTGAGCACCGGCGCGAGCAGCAACCGCTGCTTCGGCGAGCCGAACCGAGACGCGGCTCCGGCCGCGAGAACGACGGCGCCGACCACGGCGCACATTGTTCACGCTCGCGTCACAGACACGCACGACTTTCCCGGATACGCTCGCCGTGGGGAGGAGGCCGGGTACGCCTTGAGTCACGCGTCAACACAAGAGAGCGTTCGCAAGAGAGCGTTCGCAAGAGAGCCTTCGCAAGAGAGCGTTCGCAGAAGAACGTTCGCGGGCGGTGAGCTCGGGTCGGCTCAGGTGGAGCTGGGCGCGCCGCCGGCGCCGACCGTTTCGAGCGCGCGCCGGACGAGCGCTCGGGCGATGTCCACCTTGTATGCAGTGCCCGGCAACGGCGTCGCCTCCTCGAGCGCGTCCGGCGACGGAAGCTCCCACGGGACCGGCGCGACTCCCGCCAGGGCGAGGCGGACTCCGTCGGCATACCGCGCCGCGGCGACGCCCACCAGCGCGAACGACCACTTCCGGCGGTCCATCGCCTTGAGATAGACGCTCGCCTCGGGGCGCGGCGTCTCGATTTCGAGGATCAGCTCGCCGGGCTGCAGCGCCGTGACGTCGCGGTCGTCGTCGGTCGGCAGCCGGTAAAGATCCGAAATCGGGAGCTCGCGCGCGGTCGTTCGCAGCCGGGCGCCCAGCGCGAGCAGCGCCGCTGCCGGGTCGGACGGATGCGCAGACGCGCAGCGTTCGTTGCCGAAGATCGCATGCTCGCGGTGCTGGCCCCGGCGCGCATGACACAGCTCGCCGCCGTGCAGGTAGCACTCGAACCCGAGCCGCCAGTACCAGCACCGCGTGGCCTGGAGAAGGTTCCCGCCGAGCGTGCTCATCGCCCGGAGCTGCGGCGACGCTGCAAGCGAGCACGCCTCGCGCAGCGCTTGGGGGATCTCGGGGTCGACCTCTAGCTCGGCGAGGGTCGTGGCGGCGCCGATCGTCGCGCCGTCGACACCCCGCGGGACGACATTACGCAGCTCCACCAGCGTGTCGGTGTGCACGAGCCCGTCTCGCAGGAGCGGTACGAGCTCGGTCCCACCGGCGAGCGCGACCGATCCGTTGCCGAGCACCGCCGCCGCGGCCTCGGCCGATTCAGGTCGTAGCAGCTCCAACTCGCTCCTCGGCGCGTTGCCGCTGCTCCGCCTCACGGAGCGCGTTGAGCACCTCTTCGCGGGTGATCGGCAGCGAGCGAATGTCGGCGCCCGTCGCGTCGCGGATCGCGTTCGCGATCGCGGCTGCCGTCGGAATGATCGGAGGCTCGCCCAGGCCTTTCGAGCCGAGGTTCGTCAGGTGCGCGTCCGGCTTGTCGACGAGCTCCGCGACGATCTCGGGGACGTCGGCGATCGTGGGCAGCTTGTACGCGTCGAGCGTTCGCGTCAGCACCTTCCCGGTCTGCGGATCGAGCAGCCGCTGCTCGGAGAGGGAGTGTCCGATCGCCTGGATGATCCCGCCCTCGATCTGGCTCTCTGCGCCGAGCGGGTTGATGACGCGACCGATGTCGTGCACGGCGTAGATGCGCTCGACCACGACCTCGCCGGTCTCGACGTCGACCGCGACCTCGGCGACCTGGATGCCGTACGTCATCACGCGCATCCCGGCGGGATTCGGGCCGCGGGCGCCCTGGCCGAGGATCTGCCCGTCCTCGAGTAGGCCGGTGATCTCGTCGAGCGGCCATGAGCCGCCGTCGGCGCTGACGACGTTGCCGCCGGCGAGTGAGAGGACGCGCTCCTCGACGTCGAAGCGCTGGGCGGCGATTTCGCGGATCTGGCGCGCGACGTCGCCGGCCGCGGCCCGGACCGCCGGGCCCATCGACGGCGTTGTCGAGGACCCGCCCGAGACGACTGCGTAAGGGCCGTGCGCGGTGTCGCCGAGCTCGACGGTGACGCCGTCGATCGGCAGGCCGAGCTCCTCGGCCGCGATCTGCGCCATCGCCGTCCGGGTTCCGGTGCCGATGTCCTGCATCGCCGTCAGGACGGTGGCGGTGCTGTCGCCGGACAGCCGCACCCACGCGTACGACGGCGGGCCGCCGCCGCCGTACCAGAGCTGCGTCGCGATGCCGACGCCGTGTTTCCAGGGACCCTCGGAACGAGCGCGAACCTCGTGGCGGCGCTTCCAGTGCGGCTCGGCGCGCGAGTAGCACTCCATCAGCTCCTTGCCGGAGAAGGGGCGCTCGTCCATCGGGTCGTGGTCGGCGTGGTTGCGGCGGCGCAGCTCGAGCGGGTCGAGGTCGAGCTTTGCCGCGAGCTCGTCGAGGGCGCACTCGAGCCCGAACGTGCCCTCGACGAAGCCGGGGGCCCGGAACGCGTCCATCGGCGGCGAGTTCAACCGCACCCCGTACTCGACCGTCCGAACGTTGTCGCAGCTGTAGAGCATCTGAACGGGACCTGCCGTGGACGGCATCCAGCCGTCCCAACCGAGCAGGCAGACGTACTCGGCGGAGATCGCGGTCAACGTCCCGTCCGCGCGGGCGCCGAGCCGTAGCTTCTGGATCGTCGGGTTGCGGTTCCCCGAGTTGACGTTCTCCTCGCGGCGGTCGAGCCGGCAGTGCACCGGCCGCCCCGTGCGGCGGGCGAGTTCAGCCGCGATCATCGTATAGTCGCCGGCTGAGCCCTTGGCGCCGAAGCCGCCGCCCATGAAGCGGCAGATCACGCGAACCTTGTCCTTCGGCAGGTCGAAAGCTGCGGCGACCTCGTCGCGGACACCCCAGAGCCACTGTGTCGACGTGTAGACGACGACCGTGTCGCCTTCCCACTCGCAGATCGTCTGGTGCGTCTCGAGCGCGTTGTGGAGGACGCTCTGCGTGCGGTATTCGGCTTCGACCACCGCGTCGGCCTCGGCGAGCCCGCGCTCGACGTCGCCGCGCTCGTACTGCCTCGGATCGTTGAGGAACGACTCCCGCCGCAGTGCCTCCTCGACGTCGAGCAGCGGCTCGAGCAGCTCCCACTCGACCTTGATTGCCGAGAGCGCCGACCGTGCTTGCCCCGCCGTCTCCGCGACGATTGCGGCGACGGCCTCCCCTTCGTAGTTCGCCTCGTCGGTGAGTACGTCGAGATCGCCGGGACCGATAGCGCCCCGGACGCCGCGCGCTTCGAGCGCAGGCTTCAGGTCGATCTGCTTCACGCGCGCGCGCGCGTGAGGGCTGCGCAGCACGGCCGCGTGGAGCATCCCGGGCAGCTTGATGTCCTGCGTGAAGCGGGCTTCTCCGCGTGCACGGGCGAGGCCGTCGACGCGTGCCGCCGGACGACCGACCGTCTCGAGAGGTCCTTCGGGCCACTGCTCTAGGGCGTCTTCCTCGACGACGACCCACTGCTCGGTGTAGCGGCCCTCGACCTCCTTCTCGGTCTTGATCAACCGCGCCATCAGTCCCCTTCCCCGCGCGAGGCGACCATCGCGATCGCGCGCTCGATCTTCGGATAGGTGC
>JBKOUJ010000111.1:0-16510 GCA_046723355.1 Actinomycetota bacterium
CTCGGTCAACGCGTAGGCCGGCAGCCATTCGCCGCTCGCAAGCTTCGACAGGAAGCGCTGCTTCTGCTCCTCCGTGCCGGCGAGCTTGATCCCGAGCGAGCCGAGCTCCTGCACGGCGAGGATCAGGCCGCTCGTCGCGCAGACCTTCGAGACCTCCTCGATCGCGACGAGGGTCATCAGCGCGCTCGCTCCTGCGCCGCCGTACTCCTCGTCGAACATGACGCCGAAGATGTCGTGCTCGCGGAAGAGCTCGACGACGTCCCACGGGAACTCGGAGCTCTTGTCGATTTCGGCGGCCCGCGGCGCGATCCGCTCGCGCGAGAGGTCGCGGATCAGATCGCGGATCTCGCGCTGCTCGTCGGTCAGCGGCTCGTGGGACACGCGGCGATTGTAGTGACGAGGGCTCAATTGAAGCCCGCTTCCGGCCGATAACGAAGCTGCGGTGATCGTCCGGCTTCCGCTTCTTTTGGTTCCCCTGCCCGTGGTCGTGCTCGGAGCGCTGGTCGCGGCAGGGCTGCTCTAGGAGGGTTCGACGAAATAGCGGCTGTGCCGCCGACCCCTCCTAGCCCGAGTAGTCGAACGTCGACTCGTACGCGCAGACCCCGCGGTACTCGAACGCGAGCAGGCCCGCGTCGACGTGGAGCTCGTCGACGACGAGCTCGCGGCCGGACCGCTCGTGGCCCGGTATGACGCAGGTCACGGTCTCCGGCCCCGCATACGGCACCGAGACACGGACCTCGACCTTCCGGCCGACCCGGAACCAGCCCCGGCCGGGCGTGTGGTCGATCTCGATCCGCGCCGACTCGAAACCGAGCGGGTCGCTCGGCTTCCAGGCCCAAGGGAAATGGTCGAGGACCGTGCCGCCGAGCGCTCCCGAGAAGATCCACCAGAGGGTCTGTCCCTGCAAGGCATCCGCTCGCTCGTCGACGAACATCGCGTAGGACCAGGGCGACCCATCGACGTCGTCGCTGTAGTGCGTCGCCATCACGACGCCGAGCCCGCCCAAATCGACGCCGCCGGCCGAGCCTTCCGCGATCGACCAGGAGAGCGCGCCGGCGCAGACCCCGTGCGTCGAGCGCCCGCCGGGCACGCCGTCGATGCGGCGGCAGGGGCAGGGCGCGTCACAGTTGCACGACTCGAGGTAGGTGCCCTGGATCCGGTAGCTCACGGCGACACCACGACCCAGAGCGCAAGCGCGACGAACGTCGCTGCCACGACCGGCGCCAGCCGGTCGCCGAGGGGGAGCACCTTCTGGACGAAGATCACAATCGCAATGGCCGCCATCCAGGTCAGGTTCATCACGCCGAGCGCGAACAGCGCGAGCATCAAGCCCCAGCAGCAGCCGACGCAGTACAGGCCGTGCTCAGAGCCCATCCGAAGAGCGCCGACTGAACCGTCACGCCAGCCGGCGTGCACGAAATGGATGGGACGCCGACAGTGCCGCAGGCAGACTTCCTTGAGCGGCGTCAGTTCGTACAGGCCGGCCGCGACGAGGGCGATGGCGACGGGGTAGCGCTCGCCCTGAACCCAGACGAGAAGGTGGGGTGCCGCCGAGCGAGCCCCATGGTCCAGCCCGTAGGCGACGAGCCCGTAGAACGTCCAGGCGACCAGGTACCCGGCGAGGAAGACCCACGTCGGCGCCGCCGGGAAGCTCCGGTGCCGGGCGCGCTCACGGCTGACGCGGCTGAAGACGACCACCATCGGCGCCGTCGCCGGCAGCATCATCGCCGCGGTCATCATCACCCAGATCCCGAGATACCAGCCGACCCCGCCGAGTTCGGCGCCCGGCGCGGCGTCCATCCCCCGCATACGCACGAACGTGACGATCCAGGCAGCGAGGGCGCCGCCGACGAGCGCGCCCGCGACGGCAACGGGTTTCCGCAGCGCCATGCCTCGCGAATCATTTCGTCCGAGTCGGATGTCGGTCAAGCCGTAGCCTTAGAGTCCCTTTCATGATGGGGCCTCGTCGCCGGGCCGCGCTGGTCGGTTCCTGGCAAGGACGCAGGGAGTGCCCGTATCGAGTAGATACGGGCGCGACTGAGGACGCCGCCAGGGGCCGTCCAGCGCGGCCCGGCGGCTCAGTGCTTCATTGTGAAAGGGGCTCTTGGGACTCGTGATCCTCGAGAACGGCGTCGTCAGAACGATGGAGCCTTCGCTGCCGACGGCGCGAGGGCTCGCGATCGCCGGCGACTGGATCGCTGGCGGCGTCGGCACGCACGAGACGGCGCTTGCGAGCCCGGAGCGCGTCGACCTCGGCGGCCGCTGCGTCGTGCCCGGCTTCACCGACTCGCACGTCCACTTCCCGACGTGGGCACTGGCACAGCACGAGGTGCGGCTCGAGGACACGCAATCTCTGGACGAAGCGCTCGCGCGCGTGCGCGACGCGCTCGCCGGCGTGCGCCCCGGCGGCTGGCTGCTTGGTCGCGGCTGGCGGACCGGCGACTGGCGGCCCGAGGTCGAGCCGACGAAGGAGGCACTCGACGAGATCGCCGGCGACACGCCGGTCGCCCTGATGGCGCGCGACTCGCACTCGGTCTGGCTCAGCTCTGCCGCGCTAGCCCGTGCGGACGGCGACCTGCAGGTGTCCGGCGGCGTCGTCGAGCTGGACGAGCGCGGCGAGCCGACCGGCGTCCTCCGCGAGGAGTCGTGCTGGCACTTCCGCGACGCCTACATCGAGACGACCGACGACGAATACGTCGAGGCGATGCGGGCAGGCCTGAAGCTCGCGAGCTCACGCGGCGTGACGGCCGTCCACGACAAAGACGGCTGGCTCGGCGCCCTGCGCTTCTGGCAGCGGCTCGAAGCCGAGGGCGCCTTGACGCTGCGCGTCTGGCAGTCCCTTCCGGCCGACAAGGCCGGCGAGCTTGCCGACGTCGACGTCGCGAGCGGCCTCGGAGGGCGGCGCCTCAAGCTCGGCTACCTGAAGGTCTTCATGGACGGCACGCTCGGCTCTCACACGGCGCGCATGCTGGACGGCTCGGGCGTCGAGATCACGAGCCGCGAGGAGTTCGCGGAGATCATCCGGCGCGCCGCGAAGGCCGGTTTCCCGATCGCCGTGCACGCCATCGGCGACCGCGCCAACCGCGACGCGCTCGATGCGTTCGAGGAGACCCGCAGCGAGTGGCAGCCGCTCGGCCTGCGCCAGCGGATCGAGCATGCGCAGCTGCTCGCGCCCGAGGACGTCGGCCGCTTCGCCGCGCTCGGCGTGGCCGCCTCGGTGCAGTTCTCGCACGCACCGTCGGATCGCGATATCGCCGACCGCTTCTGGGCGGGGAAGACGGACGGCGCCTACGCGTTCCGGTGGCTCTGGGATTCCGGCGCCCTCGTCGCGAACGGCTCCGACGCGCCGATCGAGGAGCTCGATCCGCTCGCCGGCATCTGCGCGGGCGTGCTGCGCACGCTCGACGAGCGCCCGGCGTGGCATCCGGAGCAGGCGGTGACGCTAGAGCAGGCGTTGCAGGCCTCGACCGTCAATCCGGCGTGGCTCGCACGCGACGAGCGGCGCCGCGGCAAGTTGATCCCCGGGCACTACGCGGACCTGGTCGTACTCGACCGCGATCCGGTCGCCGTGGCGCCGGAGGAGCTTCCGGACGCGGGGGTCGTCGCGACCATGCTCGGCGGGACCTGGGTGCACAACCCCCCGCCTTGGGACTGACCCCGCAGGGGTCTGTCCCATTAACGGCGCAGGTCAAATCTACGTAAGGAGAGGCAACAACCACCCGGGCAGGCCGTCCTAACGATCGAGCCCGAGGACTTCCTCCCCCTCGCAGATCGGGCGATTCTTCTCCACCGATCGAAGGGCCGGGAAACCGGCCCTTCTACTCATGAAGGGTGCGAAGCGTCCGTGAACTCGCGGAACTCGCCGGTGACGAGATACGCGGTCTGCTCGCCGATGTCGACCGCGTGGTCGCCGATTCGCTCGAGTGCGCGAGAGACGAGGATCATCCGCAGCCCCCACTCGCGCTTCTCGGCGTCTGCACCGAAGTCGAGCACGCGCTCGACGGCGCGGCGGTTGGCGCGGTCGATCAACTCGTCGAGGTCGACGAGCGACGAGGCGGCCTCGAGGTCGCGGCGCTGGAACGAGTCAAGAGCGACGCGGATCATCTCCTCGGCGCGCTGGCCCATCTCCTCGAACGCCTGGACAAGCCCCTCGTCGGGCTCGACGTCGGCGACGAGCTTCGTCAGCTTCGCGATCGTCACGCAGTAGTCGCCCATCCGCTCGAGGTGGAGATTCGTGTGCAGCATCGCGAGAACGAGGCGCAGGTCGACCGCAACCGGGGTCTGGCGCGCGAGCAGCGACTGGATGCCCTCCTGGATCGAGGAGTAGCGGCTGTCGATCTCGTCGTCGAAGGCGATCACCTCGTCGCCGAGCTCGCCGTCGGCCTGCTCGAGCGCGTTCACCGCCGCGCGTAGCGCCCGCAGCACGTAGTCGCCTTCCTCCTGGAGCGCCGCCTCGACCTGCTCGAGCTCCTCCTGGAAGGTGATTCGCATCTCGGAAGCCATCGTACCCCGGCCCTTTCGTCGGAAACCGGTACGGCCTAGCCGAAGCGGCCCGTTACGTAGCCCTCGGTGCGCTTGTCGGCTGGCTGCGTGAAGATCTTCGGGGTCTCGTCGTACTCCACAAGGACACCGTGTCCGCCGCTTTCGGTCCGCTCGAGCGTGAAGAAGGCGGTCATGTCGGCGACGCGCGCGGCCTGCTGCATGTTGTGGGTGACGATCACGAGCGTGTACTCGTTCTTGAGCTCGTGCATCAGGTCCTCGATCTTCGAGGTCGCGATCGGATCGAGCGCCGAGGCGGGCTCGTCGAGCAGGACGACGTCCGGCTCGACGGCGATCGCGCGCGCGAGGCAGAGCCGCTGCTGCTGGCCACCCGAAAGCCCGAAGGCACCTTTCTTGAGCCGGTCCTTGACCTCGTCCCAGAGGGCCGCCTGCGTGAGCGCCCGCTCGACCCGGCCGTCCAGATCGTCCTTCATGCCCAGCACCCGCAGCCCCCAGGCGACGTTGTCGTAGATCGACTTCGGGAATGGATTCGGCTTCTGGAACACCATCCCGATCCGCCGCCGGACCTCGACCGGATCGACCCCGTCCGCGTAGATGTTCTGGCCGTGGTAGAGGACCTCGCCCTCGACCCGTGCCGCCGGAATCAGGTCGTTCATGCGGTTCAGTGAGCGCAGGTACGTGCTCTTTCCGCATCCGGACGGGCCGATGATCGCGGTGACCAGGTTGCGATAGATCGAGAGGTCGACCCCCACGACGGCGGGTGCCTTGCCGTAGCTGACGGTGAGGCCACGGGTCTCGAAGACGGCCTCTCGACCGGCGGCGCTCAGCGGCGCCTCCCGAGGCTGAGCAATCTCGATCGGCGCCACTGTCGCCATCGTATCCACCTCCGTGTTCAGCGTTCCAGCCTGCTCCGGTAGCGCACGAGCGCGGCGCGTGCGGTCAGGCTCGCGACCAGGATGAACGAGATCAGGACGAGCGCGAGCGCCCAAGCCCGCGCATGATCGGCGGGGTCGGGAGACTCGGAGAGCGCGAAGATGTCGACCGGGATCGAGAGCACCGGCTGGCGCGGATCCCAGGTCACCGTGTTGGCCGCGATCGACGTCACGAACAGCAGCGGTGCCGTCTCGCCCGCTGCCCGCGCGACCGCGAGCACCGTCCCGGTCAGGATTCCGCCGAGGCTCGTCGGCAGGACGACCCCCAGAACGGTCCGCCAGCGGCTCGCTCCGAGCGCGAGCGCGCCCTCGCGCAGGCTGCTGGGCACGAGCGCCAGCACCTCCTGCGTCGACCGCGCGACGAGCGGCAGCATGATGATCGCCAGCGCGAAGGAGCCCTTCCAAGCCGCCTGCCCGCTGCCGACCACAAGCAGCCCGTAGACGAAGACGCCGATGATGATCGACGGCAGCCCGTTGAGGACGTCGAGGACAAGCTTCGACGCATCCGCGACCCGCGGCCCCGCGAACTCGCTGACGTAGATCGCGATCAGAACGCCGACCGGCAGCGCCATCGCCGTCGCCAGGGTGACGAGGACGAGGCTGCCGACGAGCGCGTTCGCGACGCCGCCGCCGCTCTCTCCGAAGGTCGCCGCCGTCTTGGTGAAGAAATCCCAGCTGAGTGCGCCTGCGCCCCGCTCGGCCACCGAGGCGATCACGAGCGCGAGCACGGCGACGGCCGAGAGCGCGGCGACGGTGGCGATCCCCTGCATGAGCAGGTTGACGGCCTTGCGCCGCTTCGTCCGTCGGCTCAGCGTCAGCGTGTAGCGCCCCGCGTCGGCAGCCATCAGCTTCCTCCCGTCCGCTGGTGCGAAAAGCGGCGGACGATCACCTGCGCGGCGATGTTCACGAGCAGCGAGATCACGAGCAGGATCGCCGCGAGGTACACGAGCGAGGCAAGCTGGATGTTGCTCGCCGCGCCCTGATACTGGGCCGCGATCTTGCTTGCCAACGTATCGCCGGTCCGGAAGAGCGACCAGTGAATCCCGAACCCCGCGCCGAGCACCATCGTGACCGCGATCGCCTCGCCGACCGCTCGGCCGAGGCCGAGGATCAGCGCGGCGCTCACGCCCGAGCGCGTGTACGGGAGCACGACCCCGCGCACCATCTCCCAGCGAGTCGCCCCGAGGGCGAGCGCTCCCTCCTCGAGCTCGGTCGGGACGCTCGTGAAGAGCTCCCGGCAGATGCTCGAGCAGATCGGGACGACCATGATCGTCAGCACGAGGACGGCGATCAGGATCCCGGAGTTCTCCGGCGAGCTCCCGAACAGAGGGATGAAGCCGAGGTGCGAGTGCAGCCACGGCTCCACGTGCTCGCCGACGAAGGGCCCGAGCACGAGGATGCCCCAGAGCCCCAGCACCACGCTCGGGATCGCGGCCAGCAGCTCGACGAGGGTCGCGATCACAAGCCGGATCCCACGCGGGGCGAGCTCGCTCAGGTAAAGCCCGATCGCGATCGAAACGGGCGCGGCAATCAGGAGCGCCAGGAACGACGTCAACACGGTACCCCAGATCAGGTCCAGTGCTCCGAACTTGTTGTGAATCGCGTCCCAGCCCTGGTGCGTGACGAAGCCGAGGCCGAACCTCGAGATGGCCGGGTGCGCGAGGTCGAAGATCTTCCACGCGATCCCGCCGAGCAGCACGAACGCCGCAAGAGTCGCCGCGGCCGTTAGCCCGTGCAGGGCTAGATCGCCGAAGCGGTCGCCGAGCCGACGGCGTGACCGCACGGCAGGAGCTGCAGGCGTCGAGGTGACCGCGTTCACGCGCGGCCGACACTAACTCTGCCTTCGGCTGATTCCTGCCGGGTTCACCGGACCGTCACCAGCCGGTCACCACGTTTCAGCCCATCGCCACGTGCGTGCATTCGATTCTGAAGGCGTCATCGACGAGAAGGAGCGATAAGAGTGTTTAGGAAGTCCGCAACGGCGGCCGCGCTGGCGGTCGTCGCCCTCGCGTTCGGCGCGAGCTTCGCCGCCGCGGGATCGACCGGCGGCAGCCTCAAGGGGGCGGGCAGCACATTCGTGTTCCCGCTGGTCTCCCAGTGGCAGGCCAACTACAAGAAGGCGCAGATCACCTATGGCTCGGTCGGCTCCGGCGCGGGGATCGCCGCGATCACGGCCCGCACGGTCGACTTCGGCGCCAGCGACGCGCCGCTCACGAAGGACCAGTTCTCGGCCTGCAAGGGCTGCGAGCAGATCCCGTGGGCGCTCTCGTCGACATCGATCCCCTACCACGTCCCGGGCGTGAGCTACGGTCTCAAGCTGACCGGGAAGATCCTGGCCGGCATCTACCTCGGCCACATCACCAAGTGGAACGACAGCGCAATCAAGAAGATCAACCCCGGGGTCAAGCTCCCCGGCCTGAAGATCACGCCTGTCTACCGGAGCGACGGTAGCGGCACCTCGTACAACTTCACCGACTACCTCTCCAGCGTCAGCAAGGAGTGGAAGAACAAGATCGGGGTCGGCACGCAGCCGAGCTTCCCGACCGGGATCGGCGGTCGCGGCAGCGCGGGGCTCGCGGCGGTGGTGTCGCGCACCGACGGCGCGATCGGGTACGTCGACGAGGCCTACTCGCTGAAGAACGGCTTCAAGGTCGCCAAGGTCCAGAACCGCTCCGGCAAGTTCCAGCTGCCCGGCCTCAAGGGCATCCAGGCGGCCGCGGCGACGATTCACAGGGTGCCGAGCAACGGCGCACTCTCGATCGTGAATCCGCCCAAGTCACAAAAGCTCGCCTATCCGATCTGCACGTTCACGTACGTGATCGCGCCGCTGAAGTCGAGTAAGGCTTCGACGCTGAAGCAATTCATCAGCTGGGCAATCGCGGGCGGCCAGCAGTACGCCAAGCCGCTGCAGTTCTATCCATTGCCGAAGCTTGTCCAGACCGCCGATCGTGCCATGGTCCGCAAGATCCACTCCTAGCCGGCTACGAAGCGGCTACGGAAACACGCAGCGAATCTCGAGGCCCTCGGTCGGCGCGCCGAGGGCCTCGACCTCTCCGCCGGCTGCCTCGACCACGTGCTTGACGATCGACAGCCCGAGCCCGCTTCCGCGCGACGCCCGAGCGCGGTCGGCGCGGTAGAAGCGCTCGAACAGGCGCGCCATGTCCTCCCCGGCGACGCCGACGCCGTCGTCGCGCACGGAGAGGACGCGGTTGCCGTTCTCGCTTCGCAGCGCGAGGACGGCGGTCGCTCCCTCGCCCGCGTGGCGCAAGGCGTTCTCGGCCAGGTTCTGGACGACGACCTTGAGCATCCGCGCGCGCACGGGCAGCTCAAGGTCCTCATCACCGATCTCGACCTCCAGCGCGACGCCGGCGCGCTCCGACCGTTCGGCGAGCGACGAGACGACTTCGCGCAGGACCGGCGCGGCCTGGGTCGACCCGAGGGAGACCACCTCACGGCCCGTCTCGAGCTCACTCAGGAACAGAACGTCGTCGATCAGCTCATCCATCACCTCGACCTCGCGCCGCATCTGCTCGAGCGCAGCGGCCGGGTCGGCTCCCGGCAGACTCGCTGTGTCGATCAACGCGAGCAGCCGCGCGAGCGGCGTCCGGAGCTCGTGTGAGACGGCCGCAGTGAAGCCGATCCGGAGCTCCCGGTACGGGTCCCGATTCACGCTCAATAGGCTAGGCGCGATGACCAAGGTGCTGATCGTCGAGGACGACGAGGTCATTGCCGCCGGCATGGCGCAACACCTCACCGGTGCCGGCTTCGACTCGGTCACGGTGGGCCGGGGCGAGATCGGGCTCGCGCGGCTCCGCTACGAGCTGCCGGACGTCGTAGTGCTCGACCTGATGCTTCCGGGTCTCGACGGCTGGAAGCTGATCGAGTCCGCCCGTGCCGAGGGAATCGGGACGCCGATCATCGTGGTCAGCGCGCGCGGGACCGAGCACGACCGGGTGCACGCGCTGCAGATCGGGGCAGACGACTACCTCGTCAAGCCGTTCTCGATGAAGGAGCTCGTCGCCCGTGTGCAGGCGGCGGCCCGTCGTGGCGTTCGGGCTCAGCCGGAGGAGCGGGGCGACACGATCGAGATCGAGGAGCTGCGTATCGACCCGCGCGAGGTGCAGGCGTACGTCGACGGCGAGAGCGTCGAGCTGACGCCCACCGAGTTCCGGCTCCTCTACGCGCTCGCGCTCGACCGCGGCCGTGTGACGACCCGCGACGAGCTCCTGCAGAGGATCTGGGGGCGCCGCGAGACGCACCGCGACCGGACCGTCGACGTCTTCGTGAGGCGACTCCGCGACAAGATCGACCGCGTCGCGCCGCGCCACACGTTCATTCAGACGCGCTACGGCGTCGGGTACCGGCTCGAGCCCGTTCCCAAGAACGGCGAGTCGGAAGAGTAAGATTTCGTACGAAATGCGTACGATGCGGCCGGTTCACGACGAGAGCTGCTCGGTCGCGGCGTGCGCCGAGATCATCGGCGCCAAGTGGACTGCGCTACTCGTCCACGATCTCTCCGAAGGGCCGCGGCGCTTCTCCGAGCTCGAGCACTCATGCGCCGGGATCAGCCCGCGGACGCTCTCCGAGCGGCTCCGCGTGCTCGAAGACGAGGGGATCGTCGAGCGGCGCAGCTTCCCCGAGTCGCCGCCGCGCGTCGAGTACGAGCTCACGGCGAAGGGTGAGGCCCTGCTCCCGATCATCACCGAGATGCGGCGGTTCGGGCACGCCTGGCTCGTCGACTGCGAGCCCACCGCGGTTTAGAGCTTTCCGAACTCCTTGTAGAGCTCGGCCGCGGCGCTGACGCCTAGGGGAAGGTAGTCGGCAAGCAGGTTCTCGTTAGGCGAGTGGATGTTCGAGTCCGGGAGAGCAAAGCCGGTCAGGATCGTCGGAATGCCCTTGTCGGCCAGTGCCGGGACGATCGGGAGGGTGCCACCGCTGCGGGCGAGCAACGGACGCGTGCCGACGACACGCTCGAACGCGTCGAGCCCGAGCTGAACGACGGGTGAGTCGGGGTCGACGAGGCCCGGCGGCGACGACGCGAGCGCCTCGACCTCCAGCTCGGCGCCCTCCGGCGCGGCCTCGCGAAGCAACCGTTCGAGCTCGGCTGCGATCCGCCTGTGATCCTGACCCGGCGCGAGCCGGACCGAGACGTTCGCGTGCGCCTCGACCGGCAGCACGGTCTTCTGTAGGTGCGGCGAACCGCCCTCGATGCCGTTCACGTCGACGGAAGGCTCGGCGAACGTCCGAATGTAGAACTCCTCGGCCGCGGACGCGTCGGCCGGACGGGCGCCCTGGCCTGCAAGCTCCTCGCCGCCGGGGGTCAGCTCCGCCCAGCCGGCGAGCTCCTCGTCGGTGGGCGGCACGATGCCAGCGCGGAGCGGCTCGGGCGCTCGGCCGTCCGCCGGCAGCACGGCCGCGATGATTTGGTCGAGCGCATTCAAGGCGTTCAGCGCGGCGCCGCCGAAAACGCCCGAGTGGAGATCGCGACGGCCGGTGTTGACGCGGAGGTGGACATAGACCAGACCACGGGTGGAGAGATTGAAGAGCGGCACATCGCGCTTGAGCATGGCCGTGTCGAAGATCACGCATGCGTCGCCGCCGCGCTCATCTGCTTCCAGGAACTCGACGATCGAGTGACCGCCGGACTCCTCCTCCCCGTCGCAGCAGATCCGCAGGTTGACGGGCAGCTCGCCGCGGGCGCTCAGCTCCTCGGCAGCCTTCAACAGCATGAAGAGCTGGCCCTTGTCGTCAGCAATGCCGCGTCCGTAGAGCCGTTCGTCCCGGAGGGTCGCTTCGAACGGGTCGGACTCCCACAACTCGAGCGGCGCCGGCGGCTGGACATCGAAGTGCCCGTAACAGATGACGGTCGGCGCTTCGCCGTCGGCCGACGAGGCGCGGAACTCGCCGAGCGCGAGAGGATGACCGTGCCAGTCGCGGAGCTCCGCTTCGCCGCCGGCCCGGCGGACGAAGTCGCAGACCCACTCGCCCGCCTTGCGCACGTCGCCGTCGTGCGCCGAGTCGGCGCTGACGCTTGGGATGCCGACGAACTCGGTCAGGTCGTCGAGCCAGGCCTCCTCCACGGCGCGTGAGTCTACGGCCGCGGAGCGTGTCTCGGCGAAGTTACGCCGCGACGTTCTTGAGCGACTGCGCTTCTGCGAGCGCGCGGAGCTTCTTCAGGCTCTGGTTCTCGATCTGACGGATCCGCTCGCGGGTGACGTTGAACGTCCGCCCCACCTCGTCGAGCGTGCGCGGATGCTCGCCGTCGAGCCCGTACCGCAGCTCGAGGACGCGGCGCTCGCGCGGCGACAGGCTGCCGAGCACGCGCTTCAGCGCCGCTTTCCGCAGCTCCACCTCGGCGACCTCGTCCGGAAGTGCCTCGTTCTCGTCGGTGAGGAAGTGGCCGAACTCGGACTCCTCGTCGTCTCCGACCGGCTTCTCGAGCGAGACCGGCGGTTGCGAGCTGCGTCGGATCGACTCGACCTCGGCGGCGTCGAGATCGAGCTCGTCGCCGATCTCCCACGCAAAGGGCTCGCGCCCCAGCTCGGCCCGCAGCTTGCGCTCCGTCCGCGCGATCTTGTTCAGCTTCTCGACGATGTGGACCGGCATGCGGATCGTGCGCGCCTTGTCCGCGAGAGCGCGCGCGACGGCCTGGCGGATCCACCACGTCGCGTAGGTCGAGAACTTGAAGCCCTTGCGGTGGTCGAACTTCTCGGCGGCTCGGACGAGGCCGATCGTCCCCTCCTGGATCAGATCGAGGAACGGCAGGCCCTGATTGCGGTACTTCTTCGCGATGGAGACGACGAGCCGCAGGTTCGCCTCCACCATCTCCTGCTTGGCTCGGTGGTCGCCGCGCTCGATCCGCTTGGCGAGCTCGACCTCCTGCGCGGCGGTCAGCAGGTCGACCTTGCCGACGTCCTTGAGGAACAGCTGCAGCGAGTCGGTCGAGATCTCGCGCACATCGGGCTCCGGCTCGGCCGAAGGCTCCTCCGCCTCCGCGCCGGCCTCGAGCACCTCGATCTGCATCTCGTCGAGGGCGTGGTAGAAGTCGTCGATCTGCGGAGGCTCGAGCTCCAGCTCGTCGAGCGCCAGCGCGATCTCTGTGGTGTTCAATGAGCCGGTCTGGCGCGCGGCCTCGAGCAGACCTTTTGCCTCATCGGTCTCAAGCAGCTCGGCGATTGTCGCCGGCTTCGCCTTTTCGCTTTGTGCGCTCAAGGCCTCCCCTCCCCGGAAAATCCCTTTAGCTCACGGTATGTCGGCTGGGTCCTGCGGTCAACGGCGTTTCCGGAAGCTGCGGCACTCTTGCACGGGTTTCGGATAAACGCCATAGGCCGAACGGCCCTAATTACGGCGAGTTGGTCCTAATACAAATCCATCGGCTTCCGACTATCTCGGGAGCTTCGCGAGAAACTCAGCCGCGGTCTTCCCGAGCGGCGTCGAGCGACCCTCGCTGAGAGCGAGCCGCAGCTCCTGGCGCGCTTTGTCGAGCTGACCGATCCAGAGGAGGAGCTCGCCGAGGTGGAAGCGGACGCTCTGAGAACGCGGGAAGCGCGGCGCGAGCGGGCCGAGCCGGGAGAAGGCGAGCTCGGGCTTGGCCTTCGAAAAGACGCCGACCGCGGCCGCGGTCTGCGCCTCGGGATCGCGTGGAGCGAGGCTTGCTGCGGTCGCGAACTGCCGTTCCGCAGAGATCGGCCGGCCGAGGCGCTGCAGTGCCGAGCCGTAGAGCAGCTTCGCCTTGACGTCGCGGCTGCGGGCTGCCTGCTCGAGCGCAGCGAGCTGACCTGCGGGCGAGAGGCGCGCGACCTGGGCCGGAACGCCGAAGCTCGGCACGAACGGCGGCTTGCCCGGCGCGAACCTCGGGTGAAGCAGGCTCTCTGCCTGTACCGCGGCCTCGCTGTCCGGGTTGCGCGCGAGCACCTTACGCCAGGCTGCCTCGGCGGCGACCGCCTTCCCGGAGGCGACCTTCGCGAGTCCCAGATGCAACAGCACGACGCCGCTCGACGGATGGGCCGCGGCGAGCTCGTCGAGCCGCGCCACGGTCCCATCCGGCCACGCCGACACCGCCGCGCCAACCTGCGCGTCCACCGACGTGTAGCGCGCGAAGATGCGGCCCGCCGCGCGCCGCCTTCCTGCCGAGTAGAGCCGGTTCGCACGGCGGAGAGCCATCGCCTCCGGGTCGGTCCGAACCCCGAGGTCGAGGACGAGCGCGGGTGCCTGTCGAGAGGTCGTCGTGCTCGTCTCCGCTGCAGCGCGCGGGCTCGTGCGCGTAAAGGCGACCAACCCGACCACGAGCGCGGCGGTGCCGGCGGCCGCGAGCGCGACCAAGACGTAGGTGCGCAGCCGCGCGTCCACCCTGCGACGATAGCCGTGAACAAGTCGCTATAAATTGGAAAGCAATGAGTTCCTATCGCGAATTTCTGCAGGACACGAGGGAGCAAATCGACGAGATCGACGCCGGGCGCGCGCGCGAGCAATACGACAGCGCCGACGCGCCGGTCTTCCTCGACGTCCGCGAGCGCGAGGAGTGGGACGAAGGCCACATCCCCGGAGCCGTCCACATCCCCCGAGGCTGGCTCGAGTCGCGGATCGAGCAGGCCGTGCCGGACCGCAGCAGGCCGATCGTCGCCTACTGCGCGTCCGGCAATCGATCGACGTTCGCGGCAAAGACGCTGGAGGAGCTCGGCTACGCGGACGTCGTCAACCTGGCCGGCGGGATCAACGACTGGAAGCGCCGCGGCTACCCGCTCGAGGTCCCGTCCGGCGGCCTCGAGCCCGAGCAGCGGACGCGCTACAGCCGCCACCTCCTGATCCCGGAGGTCGGCGAGGAGGGCCAGCTGAAGCTGCTGCAGTCGCGGATCCTGCTCATCGGCGCCGGCGGCCTCGGCTCGCCCGCCGCGCTCTACCTCGCGGCGGCGGGCGTCGGGACGCTCGGGATCATCGACGCCGATGTCGTCGACGAGACCAACCTGCAGCGCCAGATTCTCCATTCGACGGTTTCGCTCGGCGAGCCGAAGGTGGAGTCGGCTGCGCGCACGATCCGCGACCTCAACCCCGACGTCGAGGTCAAGGCGTACCGGGAGCAGCTGACCTCGGAGAACATCGAGCGGATCCTCGGTGACGGCTGGGACGTGATCGTCGACGGCGCCGACAACTTCCCGACGCGATACCTCGTCAACGACGCGGCCGTCTGGCATGACATCCCGCTCGTGCACGGCTCGATCTTCCGCTTCGAGGGCCAAGCGACCGTCTTCAAGCCGCATGAGGGCCCGTGCTACCGCTGTCTGTTCCCGCAGCCGCCGCCGCCTGAGTTCGCGCCGAGCTGCGCGGAAGGCGGCGTGCTCGGCGTGCTCCCGGGCATAGTCGGCTCGCTGCAGGCCAACGAGGCGATCAAGCTCGCGCTCGGAATCGGCGAGCCGCTGATCGGCCGGCTGCTCATGTTCGACGCGCTGACGACGACCTTCACCGAGGTCGCACTCCGGCGCGATCCCGACTGTCCAGTCTGCGGCGAGAGCCCGACGATCACCGAGTACATCGACTACGTCGAGTTCTGCAACCCCGTCCGAGCATGAGTGTCATCCGGATACCACCGACGCTGCGCGATCAGACCGGAGGCGAGCGCGAGGTGCTCGCGGAGGGTGAGACCGTGCGCGACCTGCTCGACGACCTGACCGCGCGCTTTCCCGGTCTGCGCGAGCAGCTCGACTACGCGAACGTCTACGTCGGCGGCGAGGACATCCGGACCCGCGAGGGTTACGAGACATCTGTCGCCGAGAGCGACACGGTGATCCTGCTCCCCGCGATGGCGGGAGGAGA
Source organism: Actinomycetota bacterium (assembly GCA_046723355.1). GTDB lineage: Bacteria > Actinomycetota > Thermoleophilia > Gaiellales > Gaiellaceae > 13-2-20CM-68-14. The sequence continues at coordinate 15,243 of JBKOUJ010000111.1, forward strand.
GGAGGGACTGTCCCTCGGTGTTTGAGGGACTGTCCCCGAAGACAGCCCGCAGCCTTCTCGACCTCGTAGGCAACACTCCGCTCGTCGAGCTCCCTCGGCTCAGCCCGAAGCCCGAGGTCAGGCTCTACGCCAAGCTCGAGGGCCAGAACCCGACGGGCTCGATCAAGGACCGGGTCGCGCTCGCGCTGATCGCGGACGCCGAGGAGCGCGGGGAGCTCGAGCCGGGCCGCGAGCTGCTCGAGCCGACGAGCGGGAACACCGGCATCGCCCTCGCGGTCGTGGCGAAGCTGAAGGGCTACCGGCTCACGTGCGTGATTCCCGAAAACGTGACGGAGGAGCGCCGCCGCCTCCTGCGGCTCTACGGCGCCGAGATCGTCGAGTCACCCGGCGCCGAGGGCTCTAACGGCGCTGTGCGGCTGGCGCAGGAGCTGGCGGCGAAGGAGCCGCGCTACTACATGCCGTTTCAGTACGGCAACCCGGCGAACCCGCGTGCGCACTACGAGGGCACCGGCGCCGAGATCGCTGAGGCGCTCGACCGCGTCGACGTCCTTGTCGCCGGCCTCGGGACCGGCGGCACGCTGATGGGCGTGGGCGAGCGGCTCCGCGAGAGCTTCCCCGACGTCGTGATCGCCGCCGCCGAGCCTCTGCCGGGTGATGCCGTGATGGGCCTCCGCTCGCTCGAGGACGGCTATGTGCCGCCGATCCTCGACGTCTCCAAGCTCGACCGGAAGCTCCTCGTCTCGAACGCCGAGGCGGTCGCCGGGGTCCGCGCAATGCTCGACCAAGAGGGCCTCTTCGCCGGCGTCTCGGCGGGCGCGGTGGTGCACGTGGCGCGCCGGCTGGCGGCCGAGCTCGACGAGGGCGTGGTGGTCGCGATCCTCGCAGACGGCGGCTGGAAGTACCTCTCTGCGCCGTTCTGGGACGCGGCCGATCCGGAGGAAGCCATGGAGGCCGACCTCTGGTGGTAGTCCCGGACGAGGTGCGCCGGGCACTAGAGGAACATTCGCGCGCAGAAGCGCCGAACGAAGCTTGTGGGCTTCTAGTGCTCCGGGAGGGCGTCGCCGAGCGCTACATCCCGGGTGTCAACGTCGCGGCGAGCCCCTATCGCTTCGAGCTGCAGACCGACCCGGGGAACTGGTTCCTTGAGGACGACGGCTTCGAGCTCGCGGTCTTCCACTCACACGTCTCGGCACCGGCGCGACCGTCGCGCACGGACGTCGAGAACATCGGCCTCTGGGAACGCCGTCCCTACCTGATCCTCTCGCTCG
>JBKOUJ010000061.1:0-3366 GCA_046723355.1 Actinomycetota bacterium
CCAGCTCGACGAACTTGTTCTCGTCGGTGACCTGGCTCTCTAGCTCTCGATCTTGTTCATCCGTCATGCCCCGCTCGTTCCCACGCGCTCTAGTCTGTAACCCGAAGCGGGCGTGGCGGAATTGGCAAAACGCGACTTTCCGCTCGAAGTCCGGGTCGGCCGCGCCGAAGCCATGACGACTTCGAGCGGATCCCGCCCGGGCGGCCTGAACGCCGGTGAACGGAGCCGGGCAAAGCCCGGCTCCGCTGCGGGGTCGTGCCTATCCTTGAGGTAAGCGGGCGTGGCGGAATTGGCAAACGCGACGGGTTTAGGACCCGTTGGGCGAAAGCCCTTGGAGGTTCGAGTCCTCTCGCCCGCACTCGCTCTCATCCTCCTGCTGAGCGCGGCTGCTGCGGCTGCTGGCCGCGATCAGATTGGTACTTGGCAGGTTGCGACGCCACTTCCGGTTGCCCGGACGGAAGTTGCTTCGGCACGGCTCGGCGACGAGATCGTGGTGATCGGCGGCTACCTCGCAGACGGTAGGAGCTCGGGCCGCGTCGATGCTTACTCGCCGCGCACGCGGAAGTGGCGGCGGCTGCCTGATCTGCCCGCGCGCGTGAACCACGCGATGGCCGCCTCGGCGGGCGGCCGGCTCTACGTGGTGGGCGGCTACGGCGCCGAGCGCTCCGCGTTTTCGTTCTTCGGCGGGCGCTGGCACCGGCTGAGGCCCCTGCCGGCTCCCCGCGCGGCCGCCGGGGCGGCGGTGGTCGGCAAGCGGCTGTACGTGGTCGGCGGTGTCGTGGCTCCGGGCAGGCTGGCGCAGCGGATGCTCGTGCTCGGCCTGCGGAGCGGCCGCTGGTCGTTCGCGCCGGGGCCGCGCCCGCGCGAGCACCTCGCCGCCACAGCGACCCGCAACGTCGTCTACGCGCTCGCGGGCCGCTCCGCCGGGACGAACTTCACGACCTTTGAGGCGTACTCACCTGCACGGCGGCGCTGGTCGCGGCTGCCGGCGGTTCCCTATCCGCGTGGCGGGACGGGCGCTACCGTCGTCGGCGGCCGGATCGTCTCGGTCGGCGGCGAGGAGCCGGCGGGCACGATCGCGTCCGTCTACGCCTACGGGATCTCCGCGAGACGCTGGACGCGCCTGCCCGACATGCTCACGCCGCGGCACGGGCTCGCCGTGGTCTCCTTCGGCACCACGGTCTACGCGATCGCCGGCGGCCCGCAGCCGGGCCTGCACGTCAGCTCGGCGAACGAGTTCTTGACGCTTTCGTAGCCAGGCGCTCGATCCCGACGGCGGCCTTTTCGATCGCCGCGTCGTCGAAGAGGAAAGGCGCCGCGTTCGGAATCGCGTGAACGGGACCGTCGAGGTCGCCCGATTCTCCGACGGCATTCAGCGCGTAGCGGATCGGAATCTCGTGGCAGACGACGAGCGCGCACCGATACGGCGACGCGAGGAGCCGCCGGTACGCCTCGACGTAGCGGAGCGCCGTGTCGACGAGGCTCTCGCCGCCCGGGAAACGGTCGCTCCGAACGTGCTGGCGCTTCCAGGCGTGGTACTCGTCAATCGTCTCGCCTTCGAGGTCGCCGATGTCGACGTCGTCGAAGAGCGCCTCCTCGCCGATCGGCACGTCCCGTCCGTCCATCGCGATCTGCGCGGTCTCGACCGTCCGGCCGAACCGTGTGTGCAGGCAGACGTCGAGTGGCAACGAGCGAACCTGGAGCCCGAGCAGCGCCGCCTCCTCGCGCCCATGCTCAGTCAGCGGCGCCGGCACGGACGGGTCGCCGTTGATCCGGCGCTCGTGGTTCAGCACCGACTCCGCGTGGCGGGCCAGGACGAAGAGCCGCACGCGCCAACGCTACCTCCGTGACTCGAAACACCTTTGCTTGAATGGACGGGTGGCCGTCCAGGTCGAAGAGCTACCGGACAACAAGGTCCGGCTCAAGGTCGACGTTCCGCGCGAGGACATGCGTCACGCGGTCGAGCACGCGACCTCGGATCTCGCCGGCTCCGTCAAGATCCCCGGCTTCCGGCCGGGCAAGGTGCCGGCACGCGTGCTGCGCGCCCGCATCGGCGAGGAGCGGCTGCTGACCGAGGCGGTCGAGAGCCATATCGGCGGCTGGTTCTGGAACGCCGCGGCGAGCACCAGGATCCGGCCGGTCGCGCAGCCCGAGTACGACTACGACCTTCCTGCTTCCGAAGACGACGAGTGGAGCTTCACCGCGACCGTCGACGTGCAGCCGAAGCCTGAGGTCGCCAACTGGAACACGCTCGAGGTTCCCTACGCGGAGGCGGAGGTTCCGTCCGAGCTCGTCGACCAGGAGATCGACGCGCTCCGCGAGAGCGTGGCGAGCCTGACGCCCGTCGAGGGCCGCCCAGCTCAGACGGGCGATGTGGTCGTCGTCGACGCGGTCGAGGAGTCGGGTGAGGCCCAGCGCTCGCTGGTGCTCGAGCTCGGCTCGGGCCGGCTGCTCGAGGAGGTCGAGCGCACGCTGCTCGGGGCTTCCCCCGGCGACACGAGGACCGTCGAGTACGCACTGCCGGACGGCGCCTCGCGGACGACGGAGCTGACGGTCAAGGAGATCAAGGAGAAGGTCCTCCCGCCGGCCGACGACGAGCTCGCCCGCGCCGCAAGCGAGTTCGACACGTACGACGAGCTGCGCGCGGACATCGATGGGGCCCTGCGGGAGCAGCTCGAGGAAGAGCTCGATGCGGCGTTCCGCGCCGAGGCCGTCGATCGGCTCGTCGACGCATCGAAGGCCACGGCCTCCGGGCCTCTCGTCGAGGCGCGTGCCCGCGAGCTGCTGAACCAGCTCGGCCGCTCGCTCGACCGGCGCGGGATCACCGCCGATCTGTACCTGCAGGCGACCGGCCAGACGCCGGAGCAGCTCGCGCAGGGCGTGCGAGCGGAGGCAGCCCGCTCGGTGGCGCGCGAGCTCGTGCTCGAAGCCGCCGCGGACAAGCTCGGCATCGAGGTCCCCGACGAGGAGGTCGAGGAGCTCGTCCGCGAACAGGCGGACGCGGCCGGAGAGGACGCCGACGAGATCCTCACCCAGCTTCGCGAGGCCGGACGCCTCGAGACGCTCCGCACCGACCTTCGCCTCAAGAAGGCCCTCGATCGCATCGCCGCCGAGGTGCAGCGGATCTCACCCGATCTCGCCCAGGCGCGCGACAAGCTTTGGACACCGGAAAAGGAAACCGCCCCGACCGAAACGAAACTCTGGACCCCCGCCAGCAAGGAGCCCGCATGAGCCCGTTGATTCCCATGGTCGTCGAACAGACCTCGCGCGGCGAGCGCGCGTTCGACATCTACTCGCGCCTCCTGAACGAGCGCATCGTCTTCCTCGGCACCCCGGTCGACGATCAGATCGCGAACCTGATCATCG
>JBKOUJ010000092.1:0-5944 GCA_046723355.1 Actinomycetota bacterium
GCCGGGTGAGGCCGGCTATGTCACGCAGCTCCGCGAGTACGACCAGGCGTTCCAGCAGTTCTTCGACCGGCTCGCCGCCGACGGCATCAACAAGTCGAACACCCTCTTCCTGTTCACGGTCGACGAGGGCGACCACTTCGCTGGCTCGCAGCCGAACAACCCGAGCTGTGACGGCGTAACCGTCCCCTGCGATTACACGGGGAAGCCGGTCGGCGAGATCAACGCCAACCTCAGCGCGATGATCCGGACTCAGTTCGGCGATACGACGCCGTTCACCGTCCACTCCGACGACGCGCCGAACGTCTACATCACCGGCAACCCGTCGCAGACGGCAACGGTCACCCGCAACCTCGAGCGGGAGACGGGCCAGCTTCACTGGCTCAACCCGTACACCGGGGCGGACGAGCAACACATCATGGTGGCGCTCGCCGACCAGTCAGAGATGCGCGCGCTGCACATGGTGACCGCCGATCCATTCCGGACACCTACGTTCACGCCGTTTGCCGACCCCGACTGGTTCTTCTTCGCCTCGGGAACGCCGGCCACATGCGCCACGCAGGCCGCGTGCGCGTTCATCCCGGCGCGGACGAACCAGAGCTTCGCGTGGAACCACGGCGATCTGCAGGACGAGATCGCGACCACGTGGGCCGGCTACGTCGGGCCGGGTATCCGGCACCTCGGCGACGACAACAACATCTGGACCGACCACACCGACCACCGCCCGACGCTGCTGACAATGCTTGGGCTCAAGGACGACTACGAGACCGATGGGCGCGCCGTGACGCAGATCGCGGATATGAACGCGCTGCCGGTCAGCCTGAGGGTCCACCATCCGAGCGTCCAGCGGCTCGCGGCCGTCTACAAGCAGTTGATGGCCTCCTTCGGGACGTTCTCGATGGACACGCTCGCCGCCTCGACCCGCGGCATCTCGAGCAACACCGCGGGCGACCAGACGTACCTGGACACGAGGGCTGCCATCGACTCGCTCACCAACGAGCGCAACACGCTCGCGGCACAGATTCGAACCGGGCTGAACGGAGCCGAGTTCGACAACGTCAAGCTGAGCCAGAACCAGATCAAGGCTTGGACCGCCGCCGGGGAAGAACTCCTCGCGCGCGCGGACGCCTTGGCTAGCGGTTCCTGAGACGCTCCACTTCGAAGGGCTCCAGCTCGCGCCACGCGCCGGGCTCGAGCCCTTCGAGCGTCAGGCCTGCGTAGCGGCTGCGATGGAGTTTCGCGACCGGGTGCCCTACTGCCGCCAGCATCCGTTTGACCTGGTGCTTGCGGCCTTCGTGGACCGCTAGCTCGACCCGTGACGGGCCGAGGCGTCTCGCTCGTGCCGGCGCGGTCGGGCCGTCGTCGAGCTCCACGCCTTGCTCGAGCTTCGCGAGCGAATCTTCGGTCGGCTCGCCTTCGACCTCGGCTTCGTAGACCTTCTCGACTTCGTAGCGCGGGTGCGCGAGCCGGTGGGCGATCTCGCCGTCATTCGTGAGCAGCAGCGCGCCGGTCGTGTCGGCGTCGAGCCGCCCGACCGGGACGACGCGAGTCCCGTAATCGGCGACGAGCTCGACGACCGTCGGCCGGCCCTGAGGGTCGCTCGCGGTCGTGACGGTCCCTGCGGGCTTGTTGAGCAACAAATAGGCGAGCGACTGCCGTTCGAGCGGCTGCCCGTCCAGCTCGACGCGGTCGCGCTTTGCCACGAAGGTGTTGAGCTGGCCGGGCTCGCCGTTCACCGTCACGCGCCCGGCCTTGATCAGCTCGTCGGCCTTCCGCCGCGAGGTGACCCCGGCCCGGGCGAGGTAGGCGTTCAGGCGCACAGGCGAATTTTCACCGCAGGGACTCTCCCCAAGCGCGGGCCGGCGCGACGCGTCATCATCCGCGACATGCCGCACTACGTCTCGCTCATGCGCTGGACGTCGCAGGGCGTCGCCGGGCTGCCGGCCTGGCGCGAGCGCGTCGAGGAGGGCGAGCGCACGATCACCGAGGCCGGCGGCAAGCTCGTCGGCGTCTACGTGACGCTCGGCCGCTACGACGTCGTCGAGATCTTCGAGGCGCCCGACGATGAGACGGCGACCGAGATCATCCTGAAGCTCCAGCGCCACGGCGCCGAGCACACCGAGACCCTCCGCGCCTTCACCCGCGACGAGGCCGAGGAGATCATCCGCCGGATCTAACTAACTTGTGCGCTGAGCTCGAACGTCCAGGGCTCGAACTCCTCGCAGTGGGCACGGACTCGCCCGATCCGCTCGCGGAACTCGGGGTCCTCCTTCCACGCCCGCTGCGCGTCGAAGCTCTCCCACGGGGCGAAGCTCATGTACCGGCCGGGCACCTCGAGATCGCGAACGAGCCGGAACGTCCCGGAGCCGGAGAAGCCGCTCCCCCACTCCACGAACTCCGTCCACGCCTGGACGAACACGTCCTCCTCGCCCGGCTTCACCTGCCAGTGCCCACTCGTGTATGTCTCTGCCATACGGGCGAGTCTACGCCGGGCGCTTCTCGGCGACCGCCTCGAGCCGCGCGCGGATCTCGTCGGCCTCGCCGCCGAGATCGTCGAGCCGCGGCAGCGCCGCCAGCGACTCGAGACCGAAGACCCGCTCGAACAGCGGCGTCGTCCGGTAGCGGACTGCCCCCGCGGCGTCTCCGTCCCGACCTGCCTCGGCGATCAACCCCCGCTCGACCAGCCCAGCGACAACGGAGTCGGCTGCGACGCCGCGGATCCGGGCGATGTCCGGACGGCTGCACGGGCCGAGGTAGGCGACGATCGCCAGCGTCTCGAGCGCGGCGGCCGAGAGCCCCCGCTCGACCGGACGCTCGAACAACCTCGCGCACGCCTCGGCCGCATCGCGCGACGCGCGGAAAGCCCAGCCGCCGGCAACCTGCTCGAGCACGATCCCGCTTCGCCCCTCGGCATAGCGCTCGCCCAAGAGCCGCAACGCAGTCTCGATCCGCTCCACGTCGTCGTTCGCGGCGACGGCCAGGTCTTCGACCGAGAGCGGCTGCGACGCGACCACGAGCAGCGCCTCGACGACCCGCGCGAGGCGGTCGACTGGGTTGGCGGCGATCAGGCGGAGCGGGCGATCCATTCCTGCTCCTTCTGTTCGACGCCCGCGCGCGTAACCCTGATCGGGGCAAACGAGGACGCCTGCTCCAGCGACACCTCGCCCGCCTTGCGCAGCTCCAACACCGCAAGGAACGCGACCGCCGCCTCGACCCGAGACAACCCGCCGACCTCCGAGTCGAAATCGAAGCGGCGCCGCCCTCGCAGGACGGCGCGGAACCGCTCCAAGAACAACGAGACCGGCGGAAAGCGCAGCGCCATGTGCCCGAGCGACACCGACGGTGGCTCGGTCGCGAGCAGCCGCAGCGCCGCACCGAGCCGTTCCGGATCCTGCGGGGCGAGGCTGCGCTCGACACGCGGCGCCAGCGGCGCGGGCCCAAGCCGGAAGTAGCGGGAGGACTCGCTGTCGAGACGATCGCGCAGCCACGCCGCCGCCTCCTTCATGCGCCGGTAGTCCGCGAGCCGGCGCGCCAGCTCCTCGGCGGCCTCCTCCGGCTCGAGCTCCGACAGCTCGAGCTCCTCCTCCGGGAAGAGGCCGCGCGCCTTCAGCTCCAGGAGCGCCGCGACGAGCACGAGGAACTCGCCGCAGGCGTCGAGATCGAGCCGCCCCTGCTCCTCCAGCCGCGCGCAGAACGACAGAACGATCTCGGCGACGTCGACCTCGGCCGGCTCCAGCTCCTCGCGGAGCACGAGCGTCAGCAGCAGGTCGAACGGCCCCTCGAACGCGTCGAGGTCGAGCTCGAGCTCGCGCACGATCACGGCCGGAAAACTACTGCCGCTACCGGACGCGACCCTTGGGCACGGCCATGGCCGGGCCGGTCGGCTCGACCCGCCGCCGCCCGACGTCGCCCTCGGCAGGCTCGTCCCGGATGAACTGCCAGTAGATGAAGAAGCAGGTCGAGAGCACGAACAGGACGATCGACACCCAGGCGTTGACCCGCAGCCCGAGGAAGTGGTGCGACGGGTCGATCCGCAGCAGCTCCTCGAAGAACCGCCCGAAGCAGTAGTAGGCGACGTACAGCGCGAACAGCCCCGGCGGCCTGATCCGGAACCGCCAGCCGATGAAGATCAGGAGCCCGGCGCCGATCGAGTCGTAGATGAACTCGTAGAGAAAGGTCGGGTGGTACGCGTTCGCGCCCTGGTACTTGAGCGGGATGTCGCCCTGGTGGGTGATGTCGATCTTCAGGCCCCACGGGAGGCTGGTCGGCTTGCCGTACAGCTCCTGATTGAAGTAGTTGCCCCAACGGCCGATCCCCTGTGCGAGCAGGAGACCCGGCGCGACGGCGTCCGCGAAGAGAGCGACGCTCGCGCCGGCGCGATGGACGATCCACGCCCCGACGAGGCAGCCGAGGAGGATCCCACCCCAGACGCCGAGGCCGCCGCGCCAGACGGCAAACGGCCCCCACCACTCCTTCGGCACCTGGTCCCAACTCGTGATGTCGTGGTAGGCGCGGGCGCCGATGATGCCTGCCGCGACGCCCCAGACGGCCACTCGTAGGACGAGGTCGGGGTCGCCGCCCATCCGCTTCCAGCGCACCCAGGTCAGCCAGATGCACGCGATGATCGCGAGCAGCAGCATCAGACCGTACAAGTGGATCGGCCGGCCGAAGACGTGGAAGACGCCGCTGTGCGGCGAGGAGATCGAGGCGAGAAGCACCGTCACCGGCGGGACATTCTGCCGACGCCGGCGAATGCCTGCCTGTTAAGAGGCGTTAAAGAAGGATGTCGAGCGCGACCTGCGGCGTGCAGCCCCGCGAGATCAGGTCGATCGCGAGGTGCAGGTCGACATCGTGCCGCTCCGCCAGCCGGACCGCGTCACGGCGCGGGTACCCGGCGCGCTCGAGCTCTTCGGCGCGCCACTGCTCGATCCGCTCGAGCTCGCTGTCGTACGCAAGCCGAGTTTCCGCCGCAGTCATATACAGAGATTCGGCGATCGGCCCTTTTCGGTTGTCCCCTTTCCGGGGGGTTGCGGCCAGACCGAAGTTCAGTTTCGTTACGCTGCCGCGCGATGCAGGCACGAGTGGCACGGTACGAGGTGCCGCCGGAACGCTGTGACGAGGCTGTCGAGGCGTTTCTGGACTCCGCACGCGAAATTGCCGGGATGAACGGCTTCGGCCAGGGCTTTATATTCATCGACTCCGAGACGGGAACCGCGGTGTCGCTGACGATGTGGGCCGATAACGCCGCCTTCGAGGCCAGCGCGACCAAGGCGGCGCTGGCCCGCCGCCGCGCGGTGGACGCCGTCGACGGCGAGGTGCAGTGGGTCCAGAACTTCGACGTCGTCCGGCGCTTCGGCGACTGACGGCGCAGGCGCGATAGGTAGCTGGCGCTCGGGCGGTTACGCCCCGCTCGGCCATTCCTCGACGGTGACCGCGTAGAGCTTGTGGTCCTTCCCAAACGCCCCGCGATCTGCAGGTAGCGCAGCGCGAGCCCTTCCTCACGGAAACCCGCCTTCTCGAGCACACGTTCCTGTTCAGTCCGACCCGAGGCGAGTAGGCGTTCGCGGGAAACTGGCGGCGGACAGGGCCGCGATCTCTCTGAACGCGACCCGTTCCGCCGCAGACGGCCTATCCGCAGCTAGGCCGGATCGCGCTTGTTGCCGCAGCTGGCTGATGTGAAACCAGCTGCATGTGACTCAAGCGTCATGCGCACGCTTCTGGCGGATCAGCCGGAATCGTCTGACTCGGTGAGCCGCTCGGGACCACGAACGTCGTGTACGCGTCGAAGCCATCGTCGCGCGAAACCGCCCGGTGGACGTGCCCGAAGCCCGGGTCCATGAAGCCCGTGCCGGCCGTGTGCCACGTCGTCACGCACTCGCCGTTGACCTCCTGCTGGTAGCCAAGCGAGCCACGGACGACCGTCACGATCGCCGGCCCCGGGTGCGTG
>JBKOUJ010000081.1:0-4797 GCA_046723355.1 Actinomycetota bacterium
GCCGCCCTCGGCGCCGAGCCGGAGGTGCGGGTGATCACCGACGACTCTTGGTCGACCGATCGAATCACCCCCGAGGGCCGCGAGAAGCTCCGCGCGAGCGGCTTCGCGCCGCCGGCCCCGAGAACGAACGGAGGGCCCCAGCTCATCCAGCTGCAGTCGAACGCGTTCCGCTGCCCCTACTGCGGCTCGCGCGACACGGCGCTCGAGAACATCTTCGGCCCGACTCCGTGCCGCTCGGTTCGCTACTGCCGCAGCTGCCGGCAGCCGTTCGAGCAGTTCAAGACGATTTAAGAGTCCCTTTCAGCTCGCAGGCGCGAGCGTGACCGGGGCGCGAATCGCCGACAGGAGCTCGTCGAACGAGGAGCCCTTGATCACGTAGGCCGTCGCGCCGGCGGCGCGGGCTCTCAGCGAGACCTCGAGGTCGTTGATCACGGTCAGCATCACCACCCGCGTCGTCTCGAGCGTGCCGGTGATCTCCCGCGCAGCCTCGATGCCGTCGCAGCAGGGCATGCTCACGTCCATCACGACCACGTCGGGACGGAGACGCGACGCGAGCGCGACCGCCTCGGCGCCGTCGGCGGCGCGCCCCACGACGTCGAGGCCTTCGCCGGCGAGCAGCTCCGCGAGGCTCGCCGCGAAGAGGTCGTGGTCGTCGGCGATCAGGACGCTGAGGGTGTTCCCGCGGGAGGTCACTCGTTGACGGAGACGTTGAAGCTCGGGTAGCGGCCGGTCAGCAACAGGGTGTAGCCGGCCGTCTGCTGCTCGAAGCGGAGCGCGAATGCCGCGACGTTGCGGAGGCCTTCCGGGACTCGTCCGAGGACGAGCGCCACGAACCAGCTGAACAGCGCAAGGATCCGGTTCAGGTAGCCGAAGATCCCCGCGATGATGAACGCCGGGATCGCGAGGAGGATCCGGAAGCCGACCGTCCAGCGGTTCTGCGGCTGCGGCGGGTCGACCTCGATCTCGACGGGGTAGCCCGGCTTGCCTCCGAAGCCCGGGAAGGGATCCGCGATCAGCAGGATGTAGGCGTAGACCTGTGTCATGTAGCGCAGGTACGTCGCCAGGAAGTTGTGCAGGCCTTCGGGCGACTCCCCTTTGACGAGCGTCGCGAACCAGTTCGCGATCGCCGCGAGCGTCGCCACGATCCCCCAGAGAAGAAGCCAGATCACATGCGGAATTGCGAGGATCACGCGAAAGAAGACGGTGAGGCGGTTCCGCCGTAGGTCGTCGGTGACGACGAGACGGATCGGATGTTGCACCCGTTCCGTCACGGCCGGCGGCGCGTGCTCCACACGACGATCCTAGAACAGGATCAGCGGCCTTGGAAGTCCGGGGCCCGCTTTTCGAGAAAGGCGTCGACGCCTTCTCGGAAGTCCTCGGTCTTCGTCGCGGCGGCCTGCAGTTGGGCCTCCCATTCGAGCTGCTCGTCCAGGGTCGAGGTAGGCGCTCGGTCCAGCAGCCGCTTTGTCATTCCGATCGCGCGCGTCGGCAGCGCCGCGAGCTCGCCGGCGACCTCCGCGGCGCGCGTCTCGAGAACGGTGGGCTCGAGGACCTCGTATACAATTCCCCAGTCGAGCGCCTCCTCCGCGCTGAGCCGGCGGCCTGAGCCGAGCCACTCCAGAGCACGCGACTGGCCGATCAAGCGCGTGATGAAGAACGTGCCGCCGGAGTCGGGGATGAGCCCGATGTTGATGAACGCTGGCACAAAGGTTGCCTCGTCCGAGGCGATCCGCAGGTCGCAGGCGCACGCGAGCGAGAGGCCGGCGCCGGCGGCGGCGCCGTTCACCGCCGCGATCACCGGCTTGTCGAGCCCGCGGATCGCCCTGATCGACGGGTGGTAGCTGGCGCGCAGCCGGCCGCCGATGTCGCCTGCGCGGTCGCGGAACTCGTTCAGATCCTGCCCGACGCAGAAGCCTCGCCCCGCGCCCGTGATTACGACCGCGCGCACGTCGTCGCTCCGTGCCTCCTTGAGCGCCGCCCCAAGCGCCTCGTGCATTGCGGCATTGAGCGCGTTGAGAACGTCCGGGCGATTGAGCGTAATCGTCAGGACCGCAGCTGCCCGAGACGTCTCCACCTCGGCCATTTACAGGAGAGTAAACCAAACGGTCGCGGCGGCAAAGCCGCCACGACCTCCAATGTCGCAAGCGACGCGGACGTTTCGGTGAACCTGTGGGGGGTTGCTAGCTTGGCGCGATGGCCGAGCTGTCGTTCATTGGATCGACCTACGACGCACCGGACGACGACGAGGCGCTCGACGCCTACTCGCGTTCGGTGATCGCGGTCGCCGAGCTGCTGACGCCGTCGGTCGCGAACCTGCGGGTCTCGCGCCGCGTGCGAGGAGGCCGGCGGCTGGCCGGCGGCGGCAGCGCGGTCGTGATCACCCCGGACGGCTTCATGCTCACGTCCGCGCACGTGATCGAGCGGACCGACGGCGGCCGCGCGTCGTTCGTCGACGGCCGGGAGCTCGACTTCGAGGTCGTCGGCTCGGACCCCCTGTCCGACCTCGCCCTCCTGCGCGCGAGCGCCCGCGACCTGCGTGCGGCCGAGCTCGGCGACGCCGAGCACCTGAAGGTGGGGCAGCTGGTCGTCGCAATCGGCAATCCGAACGGGTTCGCCGGCTCGGTCACGGCCGGGGTCGTCTCCGCCGTCGGCCGCTCACTCCCGACCCGAGGAGGCCGGGTCGTCGACAACGTGATCCAGACCGACGCGGCGCTCAATCCGGGCAACTCCGGCGGCGCGCTCGCCGAGGGCCGCGGCCGCGTAATCGGCGTCAACACGGCTGTAGCGGGTGTGGGCCTGGGCCTCGCGGTTCCGATCAACGAGGCGACGCGCACGATCGTCGGCGCGCTGATGACGGACGGCCGCTTCCGGCGCGCGTACCTGGGAATCGCCGGCGGCTCGAGGCCCCTGCCGCCGCGAGTCGCGGCACGGCTGGGGCGCGAGAGCGGTGTCGAGGTCGTGGAGGTCGTCGAGGACAGTCCCGCCGCCCGAGCGGGCCTCCGGCCTGAAGACCTGATCGTCGAGCTGAACGGCGTCCCGGTACAGACCGTGGACGACATCCAGAAGCTGATGGTCGGCGAGCTGATCGGCGCCCAGGTGCACGCGCGCGTGCTGCGCCAGGGGTCCGAGCGCGAGCTCGATCTCGTCCCAGTCGAGCTCGTCGGCTGACATAGCCGGGCAACCGTCGGACGCAGGCGGTACCTTCCCGCGTAACACATTTGCCCAGCGGGTACCTCCGCACCCGAAAATCCATGACAAAGCGCGTTCTCGCAATCTGCTTCGCAGTCGTCCTGCTCGTTCTGGCAGCAGGCGCCGGCGGACTCTACGCCTACGACTCGTCGCGCTCGGACGTGATCGCGCACGGAATCACGGCCGGCGGCGTGGACGTCGGAGGGCTCAGCGCCGCGCGGGCGCGCGACGTGCTCCGCCGCAGCCTCGGCCCGAAGCTCAACTCGAGCATCGTTCTACTCGGCCACGGCCGGCGCTGGACGCTCTCGCCGGCGTCGATCGACGCGAGGCTCGGAGTCGACCGGATGGTCCGCGAGGCACTCGCGAAGAGCCGGCAGGGAAACTTCTTCGGCCGCGCGATGCGCGACCTCCGCGGCGAGAAGGTCGATGCTGCCGTTCCGCTGCGGATCGCTCACTCGCGCGACAAGCTGTACGGCTTCATCGGCGTCGTGGCGAAGCAGATCGACCGGCCGGCCGTGGACGCGACGATCGAGCCCAGCGGCCTCGCGCTCGACTGGACGCCCTCGCACGACGGCATCGCCGTACAGCGGCGGTTCCTTGCGGCGCGGATCCTGCGGATGCTCCGCGACCCGACGGCGCGTCACGTCGCGCTCGTTCCGACCCGGGTGCTTCGCCCTCACGTCAGCACTGCGCGGCTCGCCTACAAGTACCAGACGTACATCACGATCGACCGCGCGCACTTCAGGCTGCGGCTCTGGAAGAACCTGCGTCTCGCCAGGACGTACACGATCGCGGTCGGCCGCCAAGGCCTCGAGACGCCGGCGGGGCAGTACGAGATCAACGACCGTCAGGTCAATCCGTCCTGGCACGTCCCGAACAGCGCGTGGGCCGGGGACCTGGCCGGCCGGGTGATCCCACCGGGCCCCGAGGACCCGATCAAGGCGCGCTGGCTCGGCTTCTACAACGGCGCCGGGATCCACGGCACCGACGAGATCTCGTCACTCGGGACGGCGGCCTCCCACGGCTGCATCCGGATGTCCATCCCGGACGTCGAGCAGCTCTACCCGCTGGTCCCGCTCCATACCCCGATTTACGTCGGCTAGAGGCGGGACTGTCCCCTACGGGGACTGTCCAAAGAGCGGTTGTTGGGACAGACCCCTCCGGGGTCAGTCCCTCCGTTACTTGCCGCGGAACTTCGGCTCGCGTTTCTCGGTGAACGCGGTGAGGCCCTCCTTCGCGTCCTCTGAGGCGAAGGCGAGGTACAGCGCGCGGCGCTCGGCTTCCACGCCTGCCTGCAGCGTTGTCTCGTAGGCCCGGTCGACGGACTCCTTCGCCAGTCTCGTGGCGACCGGGCCCCTCGCGGCGATATCGCGGGCGACGCGCTTCGCCTCCTCGAGCCACGCCTCGCGGGCGACGACGCGAGCGACGAGGCCGGCCCGAAGCGCCTCCTCGGCGTTGAGGCGGCGACCGCTCAGGATCACATCCATCGCAAGCGCCTTGCCAACCGCCCGCGTCAGCCGCTGCGTGCCGCCGGCGCCGGGGATGATCCCGAGCGACGTCTCGGGTTGCCCGAACTGCGCGGTCTCCGAGGCGACGATCAGGTCGCAG
>JBKOUJ010000047.1:0-1384 GCA_046723355.1 Actinomycetota bacterium
GGGCTGGTCGTCGGATCGGTGTTGGTGGGTCGAGGAGCTGGCGGCGCAGGTCCTGCAGCAGGCGCAGGCCTTGCGGGGTCATGGCCAGTCCCCGCCAGCCGCGGGAGGCCCGGTCCAGGACGGCCCACACCAGGCTGAGGCAGCTGGCCTCGCCGGGCAGCCGGCCGATCACCTTGGTCCGGCGGCGGGTTTCGCCGAAGGTGCGCTCGATGAAGTTGGAGTGCCGGATCCGGCGGTGGTGCTCGACCGGGAAACGCAGGTAGCTGGTGAGCTGGGCGCGGTCGGCGAGCAGGCAGCGCACCGCCGAGGGGTAGCGCTTGTCGTAGGTCTCGGCGAAACGGTCGATGCGCGCCTGCACGGCCTCGACGAGCCGCTGTCCGGCTGCAGGCCGCTGGCGATGAGGTCATCGACGTCGAAGATCGCCCAGTACGCGTTCTTCACCTCGGCCTGGGCGTGGCCGGGCACCTTGGCCAGGATGTTGCGAGCTCGGTGGATGAGGCACCGTTGCCGCAGCGAGCGGCCGAGCACACTCTCGGTGGCGTTGATCAACCCACCGGCCCCGTCGGAGATCACCAGCAGCGGAGGCCTGAGACCACGCTGGGTCAACTCATCGAGGAAGTCGCTCCACGCGTCGGTAGACTCGCTGCCGCCCTCGCCAAGCGCGACGAGCACCGGTGTGCCCTCGGTGGTGATCCCCCACGCGGCCAGCACCGGCTCCGCGCGCGCCCCGGTGTGCATCTTGAAGTGCGACGCGTCCAGGAACAGATAGTCCAGCGCCAGGTCATCGAGCCGACGTTCCCGCCACCCAGTGAACTCGTTCTTGATCGCCTCACAGATCCGCGAGACGGTTGACTTCGACAGGGCCGCCTCGGCGCCGAGCGCATCGGCGAGGGTGGCCTCGACGTCCCGCACCGACAAGCCGCGCACGAACCCGGCGATCACCAGCGACTCCAGCGCGTTCGTCTTGGTGACCCCGGTGCCGAATAGCCGGGACGCGAAGGCCTCGGTGGCGCCGCGCAGCTTCGGTCGGGCCACCCTCACCGGCCCGGCGGTGGTCTTCACCGTGGTCGAGCAGTAGCCGTTGCGGCTTCCCGGGCGAGCATCCTCGGCGCTCGCCGCCCGCTGGTAGCGGGTCCGGCCCAAGAACTCCGTCACCTCCGCCTCCAACGCCGTTTGGATGATCAACCGCGCACCGAGGCGAGCGACCTCCTCGAGCACCTCGACCAGATCCCGATCACCGGTGAACAGAGCGTCGATCTCCTCACGGATCCGCTCGGTGGGAGATACTCGTGCAGACACGGGCGTGGGTCCTCCTTCCCAGACTGGCAGGTCTTGAAGGGAACCTACGTCCGTCGTCATTTACACCGGCGGTGGGACACGACCG
>JBKOUJ010000052.1:0-1851 GCA_046723355.1 Actinomycetota bacterium
GGCGCTGATCATCGTCGCCGTCTTCGCCGGCTTCGCGAAGGGCGACCTGATCGCCTTCCAGCAAATGGGCTTCGGAGTCGGGGTCGCTCTGCTGATCGACGCGACGATCATCCGCTCCGTGATCCTGCCGTCGGCGATGAAACTCCTCGGCCGTTGGAACTGGTACTTACCGGGCTGGCTCAATTGGCTCCCACGCATCCAGATCGAGCGGGCGCCGACCGAGCCTGCGCCTCCGGAGCCCGCGTAGCGCTTCGCGCTCGCTTCACGGGTAGCGTTGTCCCGATTTCCAGGATTTTGGTGACCGGCATGTCGGGAACGGGCAAGTCGTCGGCGCTTGCCGAACTTGGTCGACGCGGTTATCGCGTCGTAGACACTGATGATCCGGGCTGGCGCGAGTATCGCGAGTATGTTGAGTCCTCCGACGATCTGCACCGCGGGGAGTGGCTCTGGGTCGAGGAAAGGATCACCAGGCTGCTGGACTCGGATGATGCTGGCTCGCTCTTCGTTCAAGGGTGCGTCAGGAACCAGTCGAAGTTCTACGACCGTTTCGACGCGGTCGTCCTGCTCAGTGCCTCTGCTGACGTGATCCTTGACCGGATCGCGCGCAGAACGACGAACAGTTACGGGAAGACTCCGTTAGAGCGAGCGATGATCTTGGATGACCTCGCGCGGGTCGAGCCGCTCCTCAGGGCGACCTGCACGCATGAACTGGATGCCAGCCGACCGCTCGATGAAGTCGTCGCCGACTTGATCGCGATCGAGTTACGCCCGAAGACGACGTCCTACGCTGCCCGCTTCGAGGGACGGTAAGACTCGCGCAGCTTGATGTCCCCGCGCCCCGGCGTGGGCGGATCAGCGCACGTGCCCGGGATAGGATCGCGCGGTGCGCGTTACCACGACAACCCAGATCGCTTGCCCGCCCGAAGAGGTCTTCGACATCCTGGCCGATCTGCGCAACGACACGCAATGGAACAGCCGCGTCAGCCGCGCTGAATCGCGGAGCCCCGAGCCGATCGGGCTCGGTTCGCGTTTCGCGATCGTCAACGGCGGCACGGCGTACGACGTGACGATCACCAGCTTCGACCGGCCGTCACGGCTTGTGTTCGAGGCGAGCGGGAAGCCTGACCTTACGATCGCGTGTACGTTCGCGCCGACGGCTGACGGTACTGAGCTCGAAAGCGACTTCGACTTCCGTCCAAAGGGTGCTCTCAAGGTGTTGTTCCCGCTGTTTGCACCCCTGATCCGCCGCGACGTGCCCAAGCAGTACGTCTCGCTCAAAGCGCTTTGCGAGCGCTGAACGCCGTCAAAACGCGAGCGATCGTCGACGTCCTGCGTCCGGCGACCGAACTGTCACCGTAGCGAGTCGTCGGGCGAATCCCGAACGCCGGCGCAGGCCGGAGTTGCGTCAGCTGCCAAGGAAGTCGAGCAGGATCGCGTTGACCTCGTCGGCGCGCTCGAGACTCGGTAGATGAGCAGCGTTCGGCACGGTTACGAGTCGCGCATTCTCGATCGAATCGGCGACATGGGCTGCGATCGCTTGCATGTCGGCGACGTCTTCGTCGCCGATCAGCACCATCGTGGGACAGCGGATCTCACCGAGAAGCCTGGTGACGGGTACCTCGAGAACTTCCTCCTCTTGGGCGCCTGCCTCCCAGGCACCCTTTTGCATCTCGTAGGAGCGAAGGACCATCTCGGCCGCCGCCGTCCGGACTCCCGGGTCGATCTCGTCAGAGGAGCGGTTCGGCCCATCGACCCACATCCGAAGGCTGGCCTCGCAGGCGGTCTCAAAGTCGCCTCGGTCGAATGCCGCTTCCTCCTCGGCCCAGGACGCCCTTGTCGTCTCGGACCACT
>JBKOUJ010000083.1:0-1638 GCA_046723355.1 Actinomycetota bacterium
CAACCTGAACGAGATCGACTTCGAGAGCATCTACTACTACATCCGCCCGACCGAGAAGCAGGCCGAGCGCTGGGAGGACCTGCCGGCCGAGATTCTCGACACCTGGGACAAGCTGGGCATCCCGGAGGCGGAGAAGAAGTATCTCGCCGGCGTCGGCGCCCAGTACGAGTCCGAGGTCGTCTACCACAAGCTGCAGGAGCAGCTCGAGTCCCAGGGCGTGATCTTCCTCGACATGGACTCCGGCCTGCGCGAGCACGAGGAGCTCGTCAAGCAGTACTTCGGGACAGTGATCCCGCAGAACGACAACAAGTTCGCGGCGCTGAACTCGTCCGTCTGGTCGGGCGGCTCCTTCATCTACGTGCCGTCGGGCGTCTCGATCGAGATGCCGCTCCAGGCCTACTTCCGGATCAACGCCGAGAACATGGGCCAGTTCGAGCGGACGCTGATCATCGTCGACGAGGGCGCCTACGTGCACTACGTCGAAGGCTGCACGGCGCCGATCTACGCGACGGACTCGCTCCACTCGGCGGTCGTCGAGATCATCGTCAAGCCGAACGCACGCTGCCGCTACACGACGATCCAGAACTGGTCGAACAACGTCTACAACTTGGTCACGAAGCGGGCGGTCGCCTACGAGAACGCGACGATGGAGTGGGTCGACGGCAACCTGGGCTCGAAGCTGACGATGAAGTATCCGGCCATCTGGCTGCTCGGCGAGCGCGCCCACGGCGAGGTGCTCTCGATCGCATTCGCGGGCGAAGGCCAGCACCAGGACGCGGGCGGCAAGTGCGTGCACATCGCGCCGAAGACGACCTCGACGATCACGTCGAAGTCGATCTCGAAGAACGGCGGCCGGGCCTCCTACCGCGGGCTGCTCGAGGTCGCGAAGGGCGCCGAGGGCGCCAAGTCCAAGGTCGTCTGCGACGCGCTGATCCTCGACGAGGAGTCGCGCACGGACACCTACCCGTACATCCGCATCGACGAGAACAACGTCGACATCGGCCACGAGGCGACGGTCTCGAAGATCGGCGAGGAGCAGCTCTTCTACCTGATGTCGCGCGGCCTCTCGGAGGCCGAGGCGGCCGCGATGATCGTCTCCGGCTTCGTCGAGCCGATCACGAAGGAATTGCCTTTGGAGTACGCGGTCGAGATGAACCGGTTGATCCAGCTGCAGATGGAAGGCAGTGTCGGCTAGGGCCGAGGCGTTCTTGCCTCGGTCGAGAGAGGAAACCACGATGAGTCCGACCGCAGGATCCTGCGAGCTGAGTGCGTCGCCGAGCGGCGCGCGGGGTTTCTCGGCCGATCTCCTACAGCGTCCTGCCGTCAGACGGCACGAGGCGTTCTTCTTCAGCTTAAGGACCAAGAGGGCGAGCCGTCTGCCGGATCCTTCCTTAAAGGTTTGTGACTCTGAGCACAAATATTCGCTATACTCAATAGGCACGTAAGACCTAGCGCGGAAGCCGCCGAGGCTCCGAAGTTCCCTCTCCGACTTACACAAAGGCCTGAGTGCACCGGGTGGAGCCCTTTGCGGTCGCCGCCGCAAGTCAGAGATGGGAGAAATCACATGATGGATCTACAGCCGCTGGGCGACCGCCTGATCGTCGAGGTCCTCGAGGAAGAGGAGACGACGACGAGCGG
>JBKOUJ010000003.1:0-17305 GCA_046723355.1 Actinomycetota bacterium
TAGTTGTGCTTGAGCGCGCGCGCCTCGTCCTGGGCGAGGACGACTACTTGGCGGGCTCGTTCGGTGAAACGTTCGAACACGTACTTCCCTCTCTCGGCTAAATGGACCCTACGCCTTAACGCCAGCCCACTGTAGCGAACCCTCCGGGGGGCACCGTAGCCCCTCCGGGTCACCTTTACCGATCCGTTACTTGGGTCAGGGAACGGCCTGCGGCACCGGCTCCGTATGGCTTGAAATGTAGGCTTCAGGGCGCTTTGCGCCACCGAGACGCGGCCCAGCCGAAAGCGCTCGTCACCGGCGGCGCCGGATTCATCGGATCGCACCTCGCGGAGCGCCTTCTGCAGGACGGCTGGGAGGTCTTCGCGCTCGACGACCTCTCGACGGGCTCGCGCTCGAACATCGCCCACCTGGAGGAGCGACCGGACTTCCACCTCGTCGTCGAGTCGATCCTCTCGCAGTCCGTCGTCAGCGAGCTCGTCAACCGCTGCGACGTCGTCTACCACCTCGCCGCGGCCGTCGGCGTCCGCCTGATCGTCGAGCAGCCCGTCCACACGATGGTCACGAACGTGCAAGGCACAGAGACGGTGCTCGGGTACTGCGCCCGCTACGGCCGGCGCGTTCTCGTGGCCTCGAGCTCAGAGATCTACGGAGACCATCGCGACGAGCGGCCGCTCAGCGAGGACGACCGCCGCGTCTACGGCCCGACCACCGAGAAGCGGTGGCTCTACGCCGACTCGAAGGCGATGGACGAGCACCTCGCCTTCGCCTGGCACCTCGAACGGGGCCTCGACTCCATCGTCGCGCGCCTGTTCAACACGGTCGGCCCGCGCCAGAGCGGTCAGTACGGGATGGTCATCCCCCGTTTCGTCGCTCGCGCCCTCGCCGACGAGCCGATCGAAATCCACGGCGACGGCACGCAGACCCGCTCCTTCTGCCACGTCGCCGACACGATCGTTGCGCTGCGGGGCCTGATGGAGCACCGCGAGCTCTCCGGAGCAGTCTTCAACGTCGGCTCGACCGAACGCGTGACGATCGTCGAGCTCGCCGAGCGAGTCCGCGCGCTGACCGGCTCCCGATCGGACCTGAGCTTCGTTCCCTACGGCGAGGTCTACGGCCTTGGTATCGAGGACACGCTCCACCGAGAGCCGTCGATCGAGAGGATTCGGGCAGCGATCGGCTGGGCGCCCACGCGCTCGCTGGAAGACATCCTCGTCGACGTGATCGAGTCGGAACGCTCGGCCGCGCCCGGGAGGGTTTGACGAAACAACGTCTGCGCCGCCATTCCGCCAATCCCCCTAGCCACGCTCCCGCAGGGCAGGAAAGAGGATGACGTCGCGGACGTTGTCGAGGCCCGCCAGAACCATCGTCAGCCGGTCGATGCCGAGCCCGAGCCCGCCGGTCGGCGGCATCCCATAGGCCAGCGCTTCCACGTAGTCGGGATCCCCCGGCTCGCCGCCGACCTCCGCGGCCTGCTGCTCGAACCTCGCCGCCTGCTCGGCCGAGTTGTTGATCTCGGTGAAGGCGTTCCCGAGCTCCATCCCGCCGACGAAGTACTCGAAGCGCTCGACGATCGATGGGTCGTCCTCGGTTGGTCGTGCGAACGGCGACAGCTCGACGGGGTAGTCGTGGAGGATGCTCGGCTCGATCAGGGAGGGCTCGACGAAGTGGCTCAGTGCGTGGTCGACGAGCTGGGCCCAGCTCCGGTCCTGCGACGTGTCGACGTCGCGCTCGTTCAACCTTGAGCGCAGCTCGTCGGCTTCACGTGTCCAGAGCCCGTGCTGCTCGAGAGCTTCGACCAGCTTGAGCCGCCGCCAGGGCGCCCTGAGATCGACCTCCTGGCCGCGAAAAGTGACCTTCGTGCCGCCGGTCGTCTCGCGGGCGACGGTCTCGATCAGCTGTTCGATCCGTTCCATCTGGTCGCGGTAGTCCGTGTAGGCCTCGTACCACTCGACCATCGTGAACTCGGGCGCATGCTTGTAAGACATGCCCTCGTTCCGGAAGTCCTTGCCGAGCTCGTAGACCTTCTCGAGCCCGCCGACGATCAGCCGCTTGAGGTAGAGCTCGGTGGCGATCCGGAGGTAGTAGTCGGCGTCGAGCGCGTTGTAGTGCGTGACGAAGGGCTCGGCGAACGCGCCGCCGTAGCGCGGCTGCAGGACCGGGGTCTCCACCTCCAGGAAGCCGGCCGTGTCGAGATAGCGCCTGACGGCCGTGACGATCCGGGTGCGAAGCTCGAATGCCGCCCGCGTCTCGGGGTTGACGAGGAGGTCGAGGTAACGCTGCCGGTAGCGCGTCTCGACGTCCGTGACGCCGTGGAAGGTGTCCGGCAGCGGCCGCCGGATCTTCGCCAGAAGCTCGAGCTCGTTGACTGCGAGGCTCGGTTCGCCGCGGCGCGCGCGGGCCGGCGAGCCGGCCACGGCGACGATGTCGCCAAGGTCGACGTCGATCGCCCCGGTGCGGCTCGTGTCGCAGAGGAGCTGGATGCGGCCGGAGCGGTCGACGAGGTCGAGGAACACGAGCTTCCCCATCTCGCGACGGGCCATGAGGCGGCCGGCGAGCCGGCGATTCTCGCTCGCCTCATTCCCCGGCTCGAGCCGCTCCGCCTCGGCGCGGACCGCGGCGATCTCGTCACGGTCGGGGAAGCGCTTGGCGAGGCTCATCGCCGGGCGAGCCTAACGGGCCTGCCGTTGGGACGGTCTCGACACGACCGCGTCACACATACGTCTGAATTTCCCGAATAGGATCGATTGTGGGTGGGTGCGGTGGGACCCCGAGTGACGCGCGTCAACCTTTAGCTTTTGCCGGCCGTGGCAGCCGACCGGGTTCCGTTCATCGACGGGCACAACGACGTCCTGCTCGAGCTCCGCCTCCGGGGAGAGGGAGCACGCCCCTTCCTGAGCCGTCGGGACGAAGGCCACCTCGATCTCGTGCGCGCGAACGAAGGCGGCTTCGCCGGGGGGTTCTTCGCGGTGTTCGTGCTGCCGGAGTCGGAGGAAGAGCGCGCGGCAACGAAGATCCCGGAACGGACGCCGCCCTACGCGCAGCCGCTCGCCGGCCCGATTCCGACCGCGTACGCAGAGAGCGAAGCCGGGGCGATGATCGACGTCCTCGACGACCTCGTCGCAACCGGCGGCGTCAGGCGCACGCGGGCGCTAGCCGACGTCGAGGCAGCCCTCGACGGCGGCCCACCCGCCGCGGTCCTGCACTTCGAGGGCGCCGAGCCGATCGAGCCGGACCTCGAGAACCTCGAAGGCTTCTACCGGCGCGGGCTCCGATCGCTCGGGCTCGTCTGGGCACGGCCGAACGCGTTCGCGCGCGGCGTCCCGTTCCGTTTTCCCTCCTCGCCCGACGTGGGCGACGGCCTGACCGACGACGGGAAGCGCCTCGTTGCCGCGTGCAACCGGCTCCGGATTCTCCTCGACCTCTCGCACCTGAACGAACGCGGCTTCTGGGATGTCGCCGCCGAGTCGGAAGCGCCGCTCGTCGCCACGCACTCGAACGCCCACGCGCTCTCGCCTAACTCCCGCAACGTAACGGACGCGCAGATCGACGAGATCGGACGCAGCGGCGGCATCGTCGGCATCACCTTCCACGCGGGGATGCTGACCGAGGAAGGCGGGATCGACCTCGCGACGCCGCTCGGCCGCGTGATCGACCACGTCGAGCACGTAGCCGGCCGCATCGGCATCGACCATGTCGGCTTCGGCTCCGACTTCGACGGCGCCAAGGTCCCGAACGAGCTCGCCGACGCCTCAGGGTTGCAACAAGTCGTGGCAGCTCTCGACGACCGCGGCTACAGCGAAAACGAGATCGCGAAGATCGCCCACGGCAATTGGCTCCGCGTCTTGAGCCAAACGTGGGGTCCGTAACTCGTCGCGGAGGTGGGCTTCGCCCGCCTCCGCTCGCAGGCCCCGGCCTTTAGCGCTCCCCGCGTGAAGTCGTCATGGCGCGCCGAAGGCGCGCCGGACTTCACGCGGCCTTGATCTCGAGGATCTTGTACTTGGTTGCGCCGCGGGGCGCGGTGACCTCGACGGTCTCGCCCTTCTTGTGGCCGATGATCGCCTTGCCGACGGGCGACTCGTTCGAGAGCTTGTTCTGAGCAGGGTTCGCCTCGGCGGAGCCGACGATCTGGTACTCGACCGTCTGCTTTCCGGCGACGTCGCGCAGCTTGACCTTCGAGCCGACCGAAACGACGTCCTTCGCCACGTCCTTCTTGCTGATCACCTTGGCGTGGCGGAGCTGCTCCTCTAGCTTCGCGATCCGATGCTCGAGCAGCGCCTGCTCGTTCTTAGCGTCGTCGTATTCGGCGTTTTCGGCGATGTCGCCGAACTCACGCGCGATCCGGATCCGGTCCGCGACCTCGCGGCGCTTGTCGTTCGACAGGTATTCGATCTCCTCCTGGAGCTTCTTGTACCCCTGTGGAGTAAGGATGACGTCCTTCACAACTGCCCTTTCTGAAAAAAATGCGGCGCTTGACGCGCCGTCGCGGGCGGGAATAGTAGCTATACAGTCAGACAGTCGCAACCGGATCGGCATCTACGATTCGCGCTCTATGCAGGTAAATCTTCACGAGCCCTGGAACATCGGGCCGGTTGAGATCCCGAGCCGGCTCGTTCTCGCGCCGATGGCGGGCGTCAGCGTGCAGGCCTTTCGCCGCCAGGGCAGGCGTTTCGGCGCTGGCCTCGTCTGTTCGGAGATGGTGTCGTGTGCCGGACTGCACCACGGGAACGAGCGCACGCTCGGGTACCTGCGCATCGCGTCCGACGAGCGGCCGCTCGCGGTGCAGATCTTCGGCTCGGAACCCGCAGTTATGGCCGAGGCAGCGCGAATGGTCGAGGACGCCGGAGCGGACATCGTCGACATCAATTTCGGGTGCCCGGTCAAGAAGGTGACGAAGACGGGCGCCGGCGCGACGCTGCTCGAGGACGGCGATCGCGCGTGCCGAATCGTGGGAGCGGTCTCGGCAGCCGTCGACGCGCCCGTCTCGGTGAAGATGCGCCGCGGGCTCGAGAACGGCTCCCGGCAGTGCCTGGAGCTCGGCCCGCGCCTGGTGGACGCAGGGGCGGCCTCGCTGACCCTGCACCCGCGCTCGGCGAAGCAGATGTACACCGGTCAGGCCGACCACTCGCTGACGGCGGAGCTGGTCTCGCTCGTCGACGTTCCCGTCGTCGCCTCGGGCGACGTCAACTCGCTCTCACGCGCACAGGCCGTGCTGGCCACGTCGGGCGCCGAGGCGATCATGGTCGGGCGCGCCGCCCAGGGGAACCCGTGGGCCCTGCGCGAGATCCTCGACGGCGGCGCCCACGAGCCGTCCCGCGAGGAGGTTGTCGCCGAGCTGATCCTGTTCATGCGGGAGACTGTGCGCGAGCTCGGCGAGTACAGGGCGACCGGCTTTTTGAAGAAGTTCTACGGCTGGTATCTCGGCCGCGGCCGCTTTCCGCGCGCGTTCAAGGCGGAGCTGACCCAGCTGCCGACGATCGCCGACGTCGAAGCGCGTCTGTTCGCCGCCGCACCGGGAGCGCGATTCGTACTCGCCCGGCTCGAAGAGGAGCTCCCGCAAGGGGACGATGTCCTCCTGGACCTGCCGATCTCGATCTACGGCGGCGGTTAACCGTTCAAGTCCGGCGCCGGCTGCGCCGGCGCCATGACGACTTGAACGGTTTCGGTTCTGGCTCGGTAGCGAAGTGCGCGGAGCCGAGCAAAGCCCAGCTCCGCCTCGAGCCTGGACTATGCCTGGTTGAGCTCCCAGACAAGCCGCAGCCCCTCGAGGGTCAGAAACTCGTCGACGTTGCCGATCGTGGCCGCGTGCGGAGCGATCAGGTCGGCGAGCCCTCCCGTGGCGACCACAGGGGCGTTCTCGTCGCTGAGCTCGGCGCGGATCCTCGTGACGATGCCGTCGACCTGGCCGGCGAAACCGTAGACGAGGCCTGACCGAAGCGCCGACTCGGTGGTCTTGCCGATCGCGGTCTCGGGAGCCGCGAAATCGACCTTGACGAGCCGCGCGGCGCGCTCGAAGAGCGCGTCCATCGAGACCTCGATGCCGGGTGCGAGCACCCCGCCGACGTACTCGCCCGCGGCCGAGACGACGTCGAAGTTCGTCGAGGTGCCGAAGTCGACGACGATCGACGGCGCTCCGTAGCGGGAGCGCGCCGCGACCGCGTTCGCGATCCGGTCGGGGCCAACCTCGCGCGGGTCGTCGTAGCGGATCGCCATGCCGGTCCTGGTGCCCGGTCCGAGCACGAGCAGTTGCGCGCCGACCAGCGACGCGAGCTCGTCGTAGGAGCGGATGAGCGATGGCACCGTCGAAGAGAGGCAGATCCCGTCGAGCGACGCGAGCTCGATCAGCCCACCGAGGAAGAGGCCGAGCTCGTCGCCGGTCCGTTGGGGCTCGGTCGACAGGCGCCAGCGTTTCGCGAGCTCGCCGCTCTCGAAGAGGCCGAGCGCGGTCTGCGTGTTCCCCACGTCGATTGCGAGCAGGCCGGCCATCGAAAAGACGAGGCTATTGCACTAGAGTCCCCGAAGCAGATGTTCCCCCTGCGTCTGCGACGCCGGCGCCGGCGGTCGCGTCCTCTCCAGGAGGCGGAGGCGTATGCGCGCTGCCACGGCGACCGCGGAAACGACGTTCGCGTGTTGCGGCTGCCGCCCCGGCGGCCCCGATTCGCGGTGCTGCGCACCGGCGAGGCGCTCAGGCGTCGTTTCGAGGAGCGGCTCGACCGGCGCGACCGGGAAGCGAAAGCTTCTTAGCCGAACCGACTACTCGTCGTCCGACGGAAGAGGCTCGCCGATGCGCTCGGCGAGGTCTTCGGCGGTGAGCGTGGGCTCGTCGCCCTCGCCGCGCAGCTCCTCGACGGTCACGTCGCTCGAGGTGTAGACCTCGGCCCGCGGGATGATCCGGGTCGGTCGGTTCTTGTCCCAGACCCAGACGTCCTCCATCCGCAGGTGGAAGAACGGGTAGCTCGGCTGCGGGACGTACTGGAGGTCGAGCTTGTTGCAGAGGTAGGTCGCGTCCTGCGTCAGGACGCAGTAGCGGAAGAGGCCGAAGACGGCCGAGTACTCCCTTTTGAGCGTGAGCTCGAGCTCGGCCTCGAACTCGTCGAGCTCGTCGATGTGCGACATGAGGCGGTCATTCTAGCTCCGCCAGCAAGGCCGCCACCGACCCCTTCCCAGGCACGATCAGACCCGGATCGAGCTCCACCAGCGGCTCGAGCACGAACCGCCGCTCTTGCAAGCGAGGGTGCGGAATGCGGAGTCCGGGCTCGTCGACGGTCTCGCTGCCGAAGAGGAGCAAGTCGAGGTCGATGGTGCGCGGACCGTTGCGCGGGCCTCCATCGCGGACTCGCCCCAGTTCGCGCTCGGTCGCCAGGAGCAGCTCGAGCAGCTCCCGCGGCGAGCGCGTCGTTTCGAGGCGCGCGGCGGCGTTGAGGAAGCGCGGCTGATCCTCGTAACCGACCGGATCGGTCTCGATCGGTGCGGTTGAGCGCAGCACCGAGGTGCGGTCGTCCGCGTCGAGCGCATGCAGCGCCGTGGCGATCGTCCGCTCGCGCTCGCCCAGATTGGCGCCAAGGCCGATGTAGGCGATTGTGCTTTGCTTCCTTGGCTTGAGAGGTCGCTTGACCATCGGGGTCATTTTTGCCGCCCTCGCGACCGCGCCGCTTGCCGCCGCGGCCG
This sequence comes from Actinomycetota bacterium, assembly GCA_046723355.1. Lineage (GTDB taxonomy): Bacteria > Actinomycetota > Thermoleophilia > Gaiellales > Gaiellaceae > 13-2-20CM-68-14. The sequence goes on from JBKOUJ010000003.1 coordinate 7,666, forward strand.
GCTTCAGCCACCCTGCAGCTCCACGCGCGCCGCAGCTTCATGGGCGCGCCGCGACTCTCGTTCAGCTCTCCGACCCGGGCGGCGCCCTCTCGCCGGCCCTTCGGGCGTCGGGCGCCCGGCTGGTGTCCCCGTCGCTGAACGTGTGGCGCGTCCCGGCCGCGCGTGCAGGCCGCGCCGTCGCAGCTCTCCGCGCCGAGCGCATTCTCGCCCGCGCCGAGCCCGATCAGCGCTTCATTCCGTTCGGCCGCCTCACCACCTCGAGCGACCCGCTCGTCCCGAGCGAGTGGTGGATCCACGACGTCGGCGACGACCAGGTCGAGGCGCCGGCTGCCGGCGTTCCAATCACCGTCCTCGACACCGGCCTCGACCTGTCGCACCCCGAGTTCAAGTCGAGGCCGAGCACCACGGCGCTCAACACGCAGGTCGTCGTGGCAAGCAACGACCCCCTCCAAGAGCCCGAACACGGAACAGCCGTCAGCTCGATCGTCGCCGCACCGTCGAACGGCGTCGGACTCGTCGGCGTCTACCCTCAAGCGGCGCTGCAGGAATGGGACTTCGGCGACGGATTGCTCTCCCAGGTCCTCGCCGGTCTCGACGCGGTATCTCGGCGCGACCGCGGCGTCATCAACTCGAGCGGCGGCTTCCTCGGATTCAGCATGCTGCTCGAGCAAGCGGTCGACCGGGCGCTGCGCCGCGGGACGATCGTCGTAGCGGCCGTCGGGAACGACCGCGAAAGAGGGAGCCGCAGCTTCGTGCCGGCAAGCCTGCCGCACGTCCTCACGGTCGGCGGGACTGACGAGAACGACCGTGTCACGCTCTTCTCGAACCGCTCGAGCGCGCTCGATCTCGCGGCTCCCGCGGTCAACATGCCGGTCGCGGTGCCGACGTTTTCCTCGCCGAGCGGCTACGCGAACCTCAACGGGACCAGCTTCTCGGCCCCTCTCGTCGCCGGCGCGGCCGCCTGGGTCTGGACGCTCCGGCCTCAGCTCGACCCGACGCAGGTCGAGGACGTGATGCGTGGGTCGGCGCGCGACGTGGGCGCGAAGGGCTGGGATCCGGATACCGGGTTCGGGATCCTCTCGATCCCCGCGGCTCTCGCGGCAAAGACGCCGGCGAAAGACCCGCAAGAGCCCAATGACGACGTCGACCTCGTTCGACCGCATGCGATCACCGCGAGCGGCACGCGGCTGGCCACTCCTGCCCGTCTGCAGGCGAGGCTCGACATCGCGAAGGACCCGGAGGACGTCTATCGAGTCTGGGTGCCCGCCCACGCGCGGATCAGCGCGGGCACGCACAGCGCGGCGAACGTCAACGTGGCCCTTTGGGGCCCCAAGACTCGCAGCGTCTACGAGCGCGGCAGCGCCCTGCGTCGCGACCTGATCGGCTACAGCCAGCGTTCGGGGAGCGCGCCCGACTCCGTCGGCGGACGGAACGCGACCGGCCGCGGCGCCTTCTACTACGTCGACGCGTTCCTCGGCAAGCGGGTTTCCAGGGCGTCGTACGTGCTCAAGGTCGCCGTCGCTCGACGGTAGCTGCCGTCCACTCCACGGGCGCATCAAGCCGCACGTCCGGCTTGCGGACGCGTACCCCCGCCGCCTCGAACCGGAACCGCTCCAACAGAGCGTCGGCGACCGCGGCGGCCATCGACTCCAGGAGCTGAAAGCTGCGGCCGTCGGAGACCTCCTGGACACAGCGGACGATGTCGCGGTAATCGACCGTCTCCTCCACCGTGTCGGAGGCAGGTTCGAGGAGCTCGAGCCGCAGGTCGTAGAGGAAGCGCTGAGGATTCGCGCGCTCGCTCTCGTCGACCCCATGGGCGCCCGGCACCTCGAGGCCGCAGAGCTCGACTGTGACGCTCACGGCGTCACGACCGCTCGCGCTGCGGTCAGCGCCTCGACGTGCTCACGGACGTCGTGGACCCGGAAGATCGAGGCTCCGCGCTCGTAGGCGAGGACGGCGGCGCCGAGACTCGCCGCGGTGCTGCCGGTCTTGGCGTCCGGGTTGCCCATGATCTTGCCGAGCGAGCTCTTCCGCGAGATCCCCACCAGAATTGGCCGGCCGAGCGCGGTCAACTCGCCGAGGCGGCGCAGAAGCTCGAAGTTGTGCTCGACCGTCTTGCCGAAGCCGATCCCGGGATCGAGGCAAATCGCCTCCTCCGGGATGCCATGCGCCACCGCGAACGCAAGCCGCTCCTCGAGGAAGCGAGCGACCTCGGCGACGACGTCGTCGTAGCGCGGGTCGTCCTGCATCGTGCGCGGCTCGCCGCGCATGTGCATCAGGCAGAGGTAGGCCTGGCCGTCGGCGACGACTCCGGAAAGCGCGGGATCGCTGCGCAGGGCGGTCACGTCGTTGACGAGCTCGGCACCGAGCTCCAGCGCCCGCGCGGCGACCTCCGCCTTGGAGGTGTCGATCGAGACGGGCACGGCTTCGAGCTCCTCGAGCACGGGCACCACGCGCCGGAGCTCCTCTTCGGCCGTAACGGACGCCGAACCCGGCCTCGTCGACTCGCCGCCGACGTCGACGATCGCCGCGCCCTCCGCAAGCATCAGGCGAGCGGAGGCAACTGCTGCCCGGGGGTCGAAGTTGACTCCGCCGTCCGAGAACGAGTCCGGCGTCACGTTGACGACTCCCATCACCGACGGGCGTGGGAGCCGCTGCTCGACGGGCACCACGTGAAGAGCGTAGTCGCGAAGGGGCCTGGATAGATTGCTGCCATGGGGGAAAGCGAGGCACGCCGCCGCGCGGCGTGGAGATTCGTGCGCGCCGTCGTCAGGTCGGAGGTCGGCGGCGTCATGGGCGCCGTCGTGTCGGGGCTGCTCTGGCAGACCGGCGCGATCCTGGCGCCGCTGATCGTCAGTTACACGATCGATCACGGGGTGGTTCCCCAGGACGGACACGCCCTCGCGGTCTGGCTGCTGGCGCTGCTCGGCGTGGGGTTGCTCGAGGTCGTGGCCGGCGGCTTACGTCACATCTTCGCGATCCGAAACCGCTCGGCAACCGACGCGCGGGTCCGCGACGCGATTTTCGCCCACGCCCTCCGCCTGGACGCCGCCTACCACGACCGCGTCGGGCCGGGTGAGCTGATGAGCCGCGCGTCCTCGGACTCCGAGCACGTCGCGCGGATGATGGACGCGATCGGCCACACGATCGGCTACGCGCTGACCGTGGTCGCAGTCGCGGCTGTGATGCTGGTCATCGACTTCAAGCTCGCGCTGCTGGTGCTGCTGCCGCTGCCGCTGGTCAGCCTCGCGGCGTGGATGTACTCACAGCGCTACGACGCCCGAACCCGGCGACTCCAGGAAGCCTGGGCCGATGCGGCGACGCTCGTCGAGGAGACGATCAGCGGGATCCGCGTCGTCAAAGGCCTCGGCGCGGGCTCCGCGCTCTCCGGCCGCTTCCGCGGCCGCAGCGAAACGATCGTCGGGCGCGCGCTCGACGTGGCGCGCCTCGACGCCGTCTTCAACCCCGTGCTCGAGGCGCTGCCGCTCCTCGGCATCACAGCAGTGCTCTGGGTCGGGGGCCGCCAGGTGATCTCCGGCAGCCTCAGCCTCGGCTCGTTCGTCGCCTTCAACGCCTACGTCGTCATGCTCGTCTGGCCTCTGCGGATCCTCGGGCAGCGTGTCTCGACCCTGCAGAAGGCACTCGCGGCAAGCGCTCGGATCACGGAGGTGCTCGAGACCGAGCCGCGCTTGCGTGAGCCCCGGCATCCACGCGAGCTCAACCGTTCGGTGCGCGGCGACGTGCGGCTCGACGGCGTCCGCTTCGGACACGAGGGCGACAAGCCAGTGCTGGACGGGCTCGTGCTCGATCTGCGCGCCGGCGAATCGGTTGCTCTGGTGGGAGCGACCGGCTCCGGCAAGAGCACGGTCGCCGGGCTGCTGGCGCGCCTCTACGACCCGGACGAGGGCCGCATCCTTCTCGATGGCCTCGACCTTCGAGAGCTCCGGCTCGCGGACGTTCGCCGGGCTGTGGCGCTGGTCTTCGAGGAGACCTTCCTGTTCACGGAGAGCGTCCGCGAGAACATCCGCTTCGGACGCCCGGACGCGGACGACGATGCGGTCGTTCGGGCCGCCGAGCTAGCCGGCGCAGCGCAGTTCGTCGCGGCTTTGCCCGAGGGCTATGACACGGTTCTCGGCGAGCGCGGGTTCTCGCTGTCGGGCGGGCAGCGGCAGCGGATCGCGATCGCGCGGGCGATCCTGGCTGATCCCGCCGTGCTCGTCCTGGACGACGCCACCTCCGCGGTCGACGCGACCAAGGAGCACGAGATTCGCGCCGCGCTCGCGGAGGTCATGCGCGGTCGCACCACGCTCGTGATCGCGCACAGGCCGGCCACGATCGCGCTCGCCGACCGGGTCGCCGTGCTCGAGCGCGGGCGGATCGTCGAGCAGGGCACGCACGCCGACTTGCTGGGGCGTTCGGCGCGTTACCGCGGCTTGCTGGCCCTGGAGGAGGCCGCGGCATGAACGAGCATGCGGCCCTCCGCGAGATCTGGCGCGAGACGCGGGGCCTGATCCGGCCCGTGCGGGCACGCTACCTCGGCGCCGCCGCAGCCGTGATCGTCTCGACGCTGATCACGCTCGCCGGCCCGGCGCTCGTCCGCTACGCCGTCGACGAGGGGATCTCGAAGCACCGCCGCGGGCCGCTCGACACCGCCGCGATCGTCCTTCTCTGCCTGACGGCGGCGAAGCCGCTTGTCGTCCGCGCGCAGACGCTGCTGGCCGCGAGTGCCGGCGAGCGCTTCCTCGGGTCGCTGCGGACGGCCGCGTTCGACAAACTGCAGGCGCTCCCGCTCGGCTTCTTCGAGCGCGAGCGGGCCGGCGTCCTGGTCTCGCGACTGACCTCGGACGTGCAGTCGCTGACGGAGTTCATCCGCGAGGCGCTGATCGAGGTCGTCGGCAGCGGCCTCCAGATCGTCCTGACCGCTGTCGCGCTGGTCATCCTCTCACCCCTACTCGCGGCGGTCTCGCTCGTCGCCCTCCCCATCCTGCTCCTCTCGAGCTGGGCGTTCCACCACAGCGCCGGGCGGGTCTACCACGCGATCCGCGATCGGGTCGCCGACACGCTCACTGCGCTGCAGGAGGGACTGGCCGGCGTCCGCGTCGTGCAGGCGTTCCGCCGCGAAGGACGGACGCTCGAGGCGTACAGCCCGCGTAGCCGCGCGCAGGTTCATGCCTGGCGGCGCGCGTCCTTCGTGAACATCCGGCTCTTCACGATGATCCCGCTCGCGCAGACCGTGGCGCTCATCGCCGTGCTCGTCGTCAGCGCGTCGCTGTACCGCGACGGCTCGATCTCGAAGGGCACGATCGCGGCCTACGTCCTCTACCTCGTCCAGCTGTTCGACCCGATCGCGCGCTTCAGCGAGTGGCTCGGCGAGTTCCGGCAGGGCCTGGCCGCGCTCGGCAAGATCGTCGGTCTCCTGCGGACGCCGAACGCGATCGTCGAGGGGGCTGGGGCGGTCGAGCTGCCGGCCGCCGGCACGCTCGAGCTCAGTGAGGTCGGCTTCGGCTACGACGGCGGCCGGGCGGCCGTGGAAGGCGTGACGGTGTCCTTCGCTACGGGCGAGCACGTCGCCCTCGTCGGCGCGACCGGCGCTGGGAAGTCCACGCTCGCCAAGCTGCTGACGCGCCAATACGACCCCCAGCACGGCGTGATCAGCTTCGGCGGTGTCGACCTGCGCGCGGCGACGATCGGGTCCCTCCAGCGGCGGATCGTCATGCTCCCCCAGGAGGGGCATCTGTTCAGCGGGACGATCGCGGACAACGTGCGGCTCGCCGATCCCGATGCCTCCGACGAGCAGGTGGCGCGCGCGCTCGAGCGGATCGGCGCACGCGCGCGGTTCGAGTCGCTCCCCGATGGCTTGCGGACGGACGTTCAGACCCGCGGCCTGCGCCTCTCGGCAGGCGAGCGGCAGCTCGTCGGGATCGCCCGCGTCGCGCTCGCCGACCCCGCGGTGATCGTCCTCGACGAGGCGACGTCGAGCCTCGACCCCGCGACCGAGGCGGCAGTCGAGCGGGCGCTCGCCGCGGTCGTGGCGGGCCGCACCGTCGTCACGATCGCGCACCGGCTCTCGACCGCCGAGCGGGCCGACCGCGTGGTCGTCATGGAGCACGGCCGCGCAGTCGAGGTTGCCTCACACGACGAGCTCGTCGAGCAGGGCGAGCGTTACGCGCGCCTGTGGGCCTCGTGGCAAGCGGGGCTCGCCGCCGGCGTCGGCTGAAACGGAGGGACTGTCCCCGAACGCGGACTCTCCCGCCAGCGGTTGTTGGGACGGACCCTTCGGGCTCAGTCCCTGCGGCCGGTGGGCTTTACCGCCGTCAGGTAGGCCCCGCCCATCCTCCAGACGCCGCGGCCTGATTCGACGAGCGGGCGCAGGTGCTCCGAAAGCCGCTCGCGCTCCTGCGGCGTCAGCGCCTCGTCCATCGCCTGGGCTAGCGTCGGGATCTTCGGATTGCCGGAGCTGTTCAGAAACGCCTCCCACGGCTTCGGGTCGTGAGCGCGGATCTCGGCGTGGTAGTCGAGCTCGATCGGGAAGAAGCCGGCGTCCTCGGCCCAGCGGATCAGGTCGCGCTCGTCGAAGTCGAGCATCGGGTCGGTCTCGGGCTGGATCTCTCCGAAGACCTGCTCGACTCGCTCTGCGAGGTCCGTGACCCCATTGCCCGGATAACCCCAGAAACCCTGGCGCCGCTCGTGCATGCCGAAGCTGTTGATCGGCTCGAACAGCGAGACCCGACCGCTGCGCACAAGCACGCGGAAGAACTCGGCGAAGGCGCGCTCCTTCCCGCGGACGTAGATCAGCACCGACCGAGTCGAGACGACGTCGACGCTCGCGTCCGAGATGCCCGCGAGGTCATCCGCGGACGCTTTGACGAAGCTGCACCGGTCCGAGAAGCCGAGCGCGTCGGCGGTCTCGCGGCAGAAGTCGAGCAAGTCGTCGGAAATGTCCGAGAAGACCACGTGGCCGGCACCGCGCTCGAGCGCGCCGAAGCCGATCAATCCCTCCCCGCAGCCGACGTCGAGGAGCCGCTCACCCGCAGCGACGCCCGCGCCGTCGAGGATCTTGTCGCGGACGCCGGCGAGCTTCTCGAGCATTTCCCGCCGGACCTCCGCGTCGCCGCCGTGGCGGTGCTGCGCAAGCCACTCGGCCCAGATGTCGCGCTTCGCGGTCGTGCCGGCTTAGCCCTTGGCGCCTTCGGGCGGCGGGGGCTGCATGGTGGCACCGGGAAGCGGGAACGGCCTTGGCTTCGGCTTCGGCGTGCGCTTCGGCTCCTCGCTGGGCTTGTCCGCCTCCGCTTGCTGTTCCTCCTCGGCGAAGACCTCCTCCTCGGAGGCGCCGGCGAGCAGGCGCTCGAACTGGTCCTTGTCGATCGTCTCGCGCTCGATCAGGATCGCCGATATCCGGTGCAGGTCCGCCATGTGCGCCTTGAGCACGGAGACGGCGAGGTCATGCGCCTCCTCGATCACGCGCTTGATCTCGTCGTCGATCTCGCGCGCGATCTCCTCGGAGTAGTCGGGCTCGGCGCCCATCTCGCGCCCGAGGAACGGCATGTCGTGGTTGCGGCCGAGCACCCGCGGGCCGAGCTTGTCGCTCATCCCGTAGCGCATGATCATCTGCTTCGAGATCGACGTCACGCGCTCGAGGTCGTTCGCCGCACCCGTCGTCACCTCATTGAAGACGAGCTCCTCGGCGGCGCGCCCACCGAGCGTCATCGCGAGCTGCTCCATCAACGCCGTCTTCGTCGTCAGGTACTTGTCCTCGCGCGGCAGGGAGATCGTGTAGCCGAGCGCCTGGCCGCGGCTGATCACCGAGATCTTGTGCACCTCGTCGGTGTGCTCGAGGTAATGGCCGACCAGCGCGTGGCCGAGCTCGTGGTAGGCGGTGATCTTCCGCTCTTCCTCGGAGAGGAGACGGGTCTTCTTCTCCGGTCCCGCGATCACGCGCATGATCCCTTCCTCGAGCTCCTCCTGCTGGATGACCTTCTTGCCTCGGCGCGCGGCGAGCAGCGCGGCCTCGTTGACGAGGTTCGCGAGATCGGCGCCGGTGAAGCCGGGCGTCCCCGCGGCAAGCGTGTCGAGATCGATCTCGGGCGCGATCGGCTTCCCCTTCGCGTGCACCTCGAGGATCTTCCGGCGGCCGACGCGGTCGGGACGGTCTACGACGATCTGGCGGTCGAAGCGGCCCGGACGCAGCAGCGCCGGGTCGAGGATGTCGGGCCGGTTCGTGGCCGCGATCAGGATGATGTTGTCCTTCAGCTCGAACCCGTCCATCTCGACGAGGAGCTGGTTCAGGGTCTGCTCGCGCTCGTCGTGGCCGCCGCCGAGGCCGGCGCCGCGGTGACGGCCGACGGCGTCGATCTCGTCCATGAAGACGATGCACGGCGCGGCCTGCTTGGCCTGCTCGAACAGGTCGCGGACACGCGAAGCGCCGACGCCGACGAACATCTCGACGAAGTCCGAGCCCGAGATCGAGAAGAACGGCACGCCCGCCTCGCCCGCGACCGCGCGCGCGAGCAGCGTCTTACCGGTGCCGGGCGGGCCGTAGAGGAGCACGCCCTTCGGGATCCGCGCGCCGAGCGCCTGGAACTTCTTCGGGTTCTCGAGGAACTCCTTGATCTCGTGCAGCTCCTCGACGGCCTCGTCCACCCCGGCCACGTCCTTGAAGCCGATCTTGGGCGAGTCCGGCGCCATCCGCTTGGCGCGGCTCTTGCCGAAGCTCATCACCTTCGAGCCGCCGCCCTGCACCTGGTTCATCAGGAAGATCCAGAAGGCGAACAGGAGCACGAACGGCAGCAGGGAGGTGAAGAAGCCGATCCACGACCACGAGCCGGTGCCCTTGGAGTCGTACTGGACCTGGTTGTCCTGGAGCAGCTTCGTGAGCTGCGGCGCGTTCTGATCGCTCGGGTAGTGGACGGTCCCCTTCTTGCCGTCGGTGAGCTTGAAGCTGATCGCCCGCTTGCTGGGATTGAACTCGGCGCTCTGGACCTCGTGGTCGATAACCCTCTGCGTGAAAGTCGAGAGCGTGAGCTTCTGCGTGTTCTTCCCGTGCGGGATCAGCGTCTGGCTCGCCAGGTAGACGAGCAGCACGATCACGAAGAGGGGGAAGAGTGCGCTACGGAAGAACCGGTTCACGGAAGCTCTATCGGCAGGGTACCAGGGGGCATGAGGGTCCCCTAATGCCCGTTTGGGCTAAAAACCCTCGGGCAAAGCGTCGTCGCTGAGCACGGCGACGTAGGGCAGGTTGCGATATCGCTCCCCGAAATCGAGCCCGTAGCCGATCACGAACCGGTTCGGGATCTCGAAGCCGACGTAGCGGACGGGTACCTCGATCTCGCGCCGCTCAGGCTTCGTCAGCAGCGCGCAGATCTCGAGCGTCGCCGGCTCGCGCGATTCGAGATTGCGCATCAGGTAAGAGAGCGTCAGGCCCGAGTCGATGATGTCCTCGACGACGAGCACGTGCCGGCCTTCGATGTTGATGTCGAGGTCCTTGAGGATCCGCACGACACCCGAGGAGTCGGTGCTCGCGCCGTAGCTCGAGATCGCCATGAAGTCGACCTCGCAGGGGATCGTCAGCTTCCGCATCAGGTCGGCCATGAAGAAGACCGCCCCCTTGAGGACGCCGATCAGGAGCAGGTCGCGGCCGGCG
>JBKOUJ010000032.1:0-30789 GCA_046723355.1 Actinomycetota bacterium
GGCTGGGCGCCGATCGCCGCAGCGGCAGGCTCGCCGGCGCGGAAGAGGATGATCGTCGGAATCGAGACGATCCCGTACCGCTGCGCGAGCGACGGTTCCTCGTCGATGTTGACCTTGACGAGCTTCACGTCGCTCTCGCGCTCCTCGGCGATCTTGTCGAGGACGGGCGAGACGGCATGACAGGGACCACACCACTCGGCCCAGAAGTCGACGATGACCGGCTTGTCGCTCTGGAGGACTTCCTGCTCGAAGCTTGACTCGGTGACTGCAGTGCTCATTTCCAGGTGTTCCTTTCCTTGGTAGTCCCTGACTGAAACGCGTGCCGCGGAGTGGTTGTTCCCCGAACCTAGAATCGAACCATGGACAAGGTCTTCGCGCCGCTGCCGCCGGTTCCCGACCATCCTCGACTCGAGGAGGAGATTCTGCAGTGGTGGGAGGACGAACAGGTCTTCGACCGGCTCCGCGAGCGAAATCGGGGCAACCCGAAGTGGTCGTTCGTCGACGGGCCCGTCACCGCCAACAAGGAAATGGGCGTCCACACGGCATGGGGCCGCACGCTCAAGGACGTCTTCCAGCGCTACAAGGCGGCGCGCGGATTCGATCAGCGCTATCAGAACGGCTGGGATTGCCAGGGGCTCTGGATCGAGGTCGGCGTCGAGCGCCAGCTCGGCCTCAACTCGAAGCCCGAGATCGAGGAGTACGGCCTGGAGAAGTTCGCCGGCAAGTGCCGCGACGTCGTCGTCCGCTACGCGGGCGACCTGACGCGCGCCTCGAAGCGTCTCGGCCAGTGGATGGACTGGGGCAACGACTACTTCACGTTCAGCGACACGAACATCGAGTACATCTGGCGGTTCCTGAAGATCGTCGACGAGCGCGGCTGGCTCTATCTCGGCCATCGCTCCACCGAGTGGTGCCCGCGCTGCGGCACCTCGCTCTCTCAGCACGAGCTCACGCAGGCCGGCGTCTACCAGGAGCGCGCGGATCCGTCGCTGTACGTCCGCTTCCCGTTGCTCGACCGCGAGCACGAGTTCCTGGTCGTCTGGACGACGACGCCGTGGACGCTGCCCGCCAACGTCGCGGCGGCGGTCGCCCCCGACGCGCAGTACGGCAGGCGCGAGAACGGCGAATGGGTCGCCGTAGCTCGCTATCCCGACGAGACGTTCGAGGAGGTGCTGCGCGGCGAGCAGCTGGTCGGCTGGCGCTACCGGGGCCCGTTCGACCACCTGCCGGCCGCCGTCGGGATCGAGCACCGGGTCGTCGCGTGGGACGAGGTCTCGCTCGACGAAGGAACCGGGATCGTCCACATCGCGCCCGGCGCGGGCCAGGAGGACTTCGACCTCGGCCGCCGCGAGGCGCTGCCGGTGCTGACGCCGGTCGACGAGGCCGGCCGCTTCTACGACGACTACGGGTGGCTCCACGGAACCTCGACCGGCGATGCGGCCGACCAGATCGTCGGCGACCTGCGCGAGCGCGGGCTGCTGGTCGAGATCGGCCTGTACGAACACCGCTATCCGCACTGCTGGCGCTGCGACACGCCGCTGATCTGGCGCGTCGCCGACGACTGGTTCATCCGCGTCGACGAGATCCGCCAACCGCTCCTCGACGCGAATGCAACGGTCGAATGGACACCGCGGCAGTACGGGAAGCGGATGGACGACTGGTTCCGGAACATGAGCGACTGGAACATCTCGCGCCGCCGCTTCTACGGCCTGCCGCTGCCCTTCTACCCATGCTCCTGCGGCCGGCTGAACGTGATCGGCTCGCGGGCCGAGCTCGAGGAGCGCGCGGTCGAGGGGATCGAGCAGCTCCAGGAGCTGCACCGCCCCTGGATCGACCGGGTTCTGATCCGCTGCGAGTCGTGCGGCGAGCCGGTCGAGCGCGTCGCCGAGGTCGGCGACGTCTGGCTCGACGCGGGGATTGTGCCGTTCTCGACGCTCGGCTGGCAGAACCCGACCCCGATCGAGGGCGGCTATGCCACGGGCGCGTCGAACGGGCTGTCCGGGGCCGACCTACCGGCTCACGGCTACTGGGAGGAGTGGTTCCCGGCCGACTGGGTCTCAGAGATGCGCGAGCAGATCCGGCTCTGGTTCTACTCGTTGATGTTCATGTCGGTCGCCCTGACCGGGGAGCCCCCGTACCGGCAGGTGCTCACCTACGAGAAGCTGCTCGACGCCGAGGGCCGAGAGATGCACGGTTCCTGGGGGAACCTGATCGAGGCCGAGGAAGCGTTCGAGCGGATGGGCGCCGACGTGATGCGCTGGCTCTACTGCGAGCAGCCGCCAACGCAGAACATCCGCTTCGGCTTCGCGCCGGCCGAGGAGGTGAAGCGGCGGCTTCTGACCCTCTGGAACTCGGTCAAGTTCCTGGTCGAGTACGGCAACATCGCCGGCTTCCGGCCGCGGTTCGAGGACCTCGCGGGAGGCCCGACCGACGTGGAGCTGCAGCCGCTCGACCGGTGGATCGTCGCGCGGACCGCACAACTCGTCGCGGATGCGTCACGGGCGTACGAAGGCTTCCGGACGGTCGACGTGATCCGCTCGTTCGAGGCGTTCGTCGACGATCTATCCAACTGGTATATCCGCCGCTCCCGGCGGCGCTTCTGGGACGGCGACGAGGTGGCGCTGCGGACGCTCTGGCACGCGGTCGTCCAGGGCGTGCGGGCGATCTCGCCGGTGATGCCGTTCTTGTCCGAGCATCTGTGGCGGAACCTGGCCGTGGGAGCAGAGCCGTCGGTCTTCCTGGCCGGCTGGCCCGAAGAACGTGAGCGTGACGAAGAGCTCCTTCGCGAGATCGCGCAGGTGCGGCACGTCGTCGAGCTCGGCCGGCAGGCGCGCGCCCAGTCCAGGCTGAAGCTCCGGCAGCCGCTGCGGCGGCTCGTCGTCGAAGGCGCGCAGCTCTCAGACGAGCACCTCGCCGAGGTGCGGGACGAGCTCCGCGTCAAGGAGGTGGAGCTCGGGCCGGTCGAGGCTACGGAGCTGCGCGTGAAGCCGAACCTCCCCGTGCTCGGGCCGAAGCTCGGCAAGGAGCTCGGCCCGCTGCGCGCCGCACTCGAAGCCGGGCAGTTCGAGGAGCTCGAGGGCGGGCGGTTCCGCGTGGGCGAGCACGAGCTCGAGCCCGGCGAGGTGATCGTCGAGCGGACTGGCAAGGAAGGCTGGGCGGTCGCAAGCGCGGAAGGTGTCACGGTCGCCGTAGATACCGAGCTCGATCCCGAGCTCGAGCTCGAGGCGCTCGTCCTCGACCTGATCCACGTGATCAACGCGATGCGGAAGGAGCAGGGTCTCGAGTTGACCGACCGGATCCGGATCACGCTGCCTGCGTCGCAGCGTGAGTTGCTGCGCCACGAGGACTGGATCAAGCAGGAGACGCTCGCCGTCGAGATCGAAGTCGATGGCCCGATCGCGGAGCCGCAGATCGCCAAGGCCTAGTAGCCTCCGTTCGAGAGGAGGCTCGGATGCGCGAGTGCCCGGAGTGCGGCGGATCCGTAGAGGCAAGGTTTCACTACTGCCCCTGGTGTTCCGCGCCGCAGCGACGCAAGATCGTCGAGTTCTTCCGGCCCCACGAGGTCGTCGATGCCGACCACGGGCGCGCGCTTCGCGTCTCACGCTACTTCGGCCGTAGCGACGCCGAGCGACATGTCCGCTTCAGCGTCTGGAACGAGACCGGCCGGGCCGAGGCGGCCGTTTCGCTCGACGACAAAGAGTCCCTGCGCCTGGCGGGCTTCATCCTCGCGCACACGCGGCCGCCCCCGCGCGCGCGTCTGCTCGACGCCGTTCGTTCGCTAACGGGTGGAAGCCGCCGCGGGTAATTCCACCAGGCGCTCGCCGAATGCCCGCGCGAGCGGCCGGGCCGCGGCGACGTCGTCCTGGCCGAACTGCCTCCCGTTGACGTAGATCTCGGCGAGGCCCCACGCGCCGTCCGGCGCGAGCAGCGGCAGCATTAGCAGCGACTCGAAACCGAGCTCGTTCAGGAGCGCTGCCTCGCGCGGGTCGGCATCCGCGTCGCGCACCGAGACGCAGTGCGGCTCGTCTTTCTTGAGCGACTCTTCGGTCAGCGGGAAATCGGAGATCAAGTAGCCGTGACCGAGCACCAGGGTTCGCCCGTCCCGAGCGTGCTCCGCGACCTGGATCAGGACCTGCCCGACCACCCGGGAGATCGCGCAGGCGTCGCCGTCCACCACGTCGACGAATTCGCGAGTGGCGGCATGAAGCAGCCCGGGAAGAGTTGTCTCGCCGCGCAGCACTTCGACGGCACGTCGCTGGCGGTCCTCCACGGAGGGATTATCACCGCGGGACGCGATTCGCACACCGGCGCGTATCGACTCCGTGAAACCCGCAATGCTCGCCCTGGCCGGCGCGATGCTCCTCGCCCCAGCGTCGCAGGCCCATGCCGGCGGCGGCCCCATAATCGCGCTCGTCACGTCCGAGACGACGAACCAGCTCGTGGCCGTCGACTTGCCGTCCGGCCGGATCGTCAAGCGGCTTCGGATGCCGGCCGACCCGCAGAACGTCGCCGTCTGCGGCGGGACCGCTGCCGTCGTCAGCGTTCGCGCCGGTGCCGTGACGCTCGTAGACACGTCGACGCTGCGGACTCGCCGAGTCCTGCGCGGCTTCGCCTCGCCCCACATCCCGGCGTGCTCGCCGGACGGCCGCTACATCTACGTCACCGACGACGCCCGTGGCCAGCTTGCGGTGATACGCGGTCGCGTGGTGAGCAGGCTCTTCGTGGGCTTCGGCGCGCACCACATGGCCGTCAGTCCCGATCAGCCGAGGATTTGGATCGCGCTGGGCGAGCGCGCACGCTCGATCGTCGTCGTCGATACGACCGATCCGGCACGGCCTAGGCTGATCGGGCACGTCGACCCTCACGGGCTCGCCCACGACCTGGCCTTCGGGCCCAGCGGCTGGCGGGTCTGGGTGACGTACGACGTAGGCGCCCGGGTGCGGATCTTTGACGCCCCCACGCGGCGGCCGCTGAGGACGCTCTACGGTGGCGCGCCGCCCCAGCACGTCGCCTTCGACAACGTCGGTCACGCGGACGTCACGAGCGGTGACGACGGCACGCTGCGCATCTTCTCGCTGCGGACGACGAGGCCGGTTCGAACGGTGCACATGCCGTCCGGATCCTTCAACCTGGTCACATTCGGCGGCTTCGTCGTCACGTCGTCGCTGGCGAATGGGACGCTGACCGAGGCGCTCGATTCGGGGCGGGTCGTCCTCAGCAAACGCGTCGCGCCGGCAACGCGCGACGTGGCCATCACGACGTTGCCTTAAGCTCGCTCCATGCTGTCAGCCGGCGACCGGATTCCGGACGCGGACGTCTGGCTCGCACCGCAGGAGCGGGCCTCGCTGCGCGCGCTCGCCGAGGAAGGGCCCGTCCTCTTCCTCTTCTACCTCTTCGACTGGTCGTCGACCTGAACGAACGAGATGGAGCTCCTGCGTGACAGGAGCGCGGACTTCGAGCAGGCGGGCGTGCGGGTCTTCGGCGTCTCGCGCGACTCACCCTGGACGCACATCGCGTGGACGCAGGCGCTCGACCTGAACTTCGCGCTCGTGTCCGACTGGAACGCCGAGGCGATCCAGGGCTTCGGGATCGCACGCGAGTTCCGGGGCTACCGGGACGTCGCGGTGCGCTCGGCCTTCCTGGCCGACCGGGACGGCACGATCCGCGCCGACTGGCATTACGACGACGGCGAGGTGCCTAACCTCGACGAGCTGCTTGCGGCGGCACGCGGGCTGTAGCCGTCTCACGTTCACGCCACTCGACTCAGACGGGAGAGAAGACCGCACACGCCATCGACATCGTGGTCAGGACGAAGCCCCAGCCGATCAGCGCGACCACGACGCCGAAGGGCCGAAGTACTTGCCGTCCGAGTGCAGCGCGATCCTCCCGCGCAGGAGATAGCGCGGCGTCCAGAGCCAGAACGCGGTCGACGCGACGAGCCAGGCCGGCACAGCGGCTGCCCAGCCGCTCTCGCTCAGCCTTCCAGCCACGAGGATGAACGGGCAGAAAAGGCCGCTGAGCACGAAGAACCAGACTGTGAAGCGCGCCTGATCGGAGAGCGTCCGGACCGCGATGCGCCAGGCGCGAGCGTAGACGTCCTGGTAGATCTGGCCGATTCCGATACCCCAGATGAGGAACCCGAAGACGGCCACGGCCGAGGCCGCGAGCGCGTTGTCCGCCGCGCTGCCGAACGTCTCTCGCACGAGGTCCGCCGTCGAGCCGGTCAGATGTTGGTGGTCGATCAGCCGGGCCGCAAACGCGGTGGTGTCCGCCCCGGCCGCGTGGAGGAGGCCGGTGACGCCCAGCAGGAGCGGGAACACCGACAGGACCATGTAGAGCGTTGCGACGCAGCCGGAGTTCCGGCTGGCCTCGAAGTAGCTGCGGAACCACGACATGGCGAGGCGCTGAATCGGTGTGTCGGTACGCGCGGCCAGCCATTGCTGTACTGCCCCTGACGCGGCCTCGCGTGCTGCCGGCCATGCGACGATTAGAGCACCCAATGAGCGAGCAGGCGAACCGCGACGTCTAGTGAACGGGCTGGACGTGCGAGACCACCTCGCCGTCCACGACCGCGTGCAACGCGAAGCCGGCCGGCTCGTCGGCTTCCTCGATCTCGTCCTTGAAGGTCAGGCGGCTCTGGACATAAGTGCTCGGAATCGTGAGCGCGGCGCGGCCCCCGACCTCTCCGGCGATCGTCCGGTGGACGTGACCGGCCACGACCCGCCGAACGTGCGGGTAACCACCGACGACTTCGGCGAATGCGGCTCGATCGGAGACCGGCAGATTGAACGCGTCCCAGGCCGGGACGCCGGTTGCGAACGCCGGGTGGTGCATCGCGACCAGCGTCGGCGCGCCGGGCGCGGCGGCGAGCTCGGCGTCGAGCCAGGCGAGCCGTTCCGCGTCGAGCGCACCCGGCACCTCGCCGGGGAGCGTCGTGTCGACCACGACGAGGCGCACCGGGCCGAGGTCGGCGGAGTACTGCACCGGCTCGCCGCCATCGCCGGGCACGCCGAACTGTCTGCGCAAGACGGCGCGGTCGTCGTGGTTCCCGGGCAGCACGTACAGCGGCGCGCGCAGAGGAGCGAGCAGCTCGCGCACCTGCTCGTACTCGGCATCGGTTGCGTTGTCGGAAAGGTCGCCCGAGACGAGGACGGCATCCGGCTGCACGGGCATCGAGAGGACCGTTTCGACAGCGGCTGCCAGTCTCGCCACCGGATTGCCGCCGGCCCACACAGCCCCGATGTGCGGATCGCTCAACTGCGCGAGCAGGAACGGCCGGTTCATTGGGGGAGTCTAAGACGCCGCTGGAGCCGCAACTCGGCCAGGGCAATCGGACTTCACGACGGTCGTGGCACGTAGTCCGTTCGAGCGATGAAGCGCCTCCTCTGCCTGCTCGCGGTCAGCGCGGCCACTGCGGCCTCAGGAGCTGCGTGTAGCGACCAGCACGGCGCGGTCACTGGGTATGGGGACCACGGCCCCCTGCCTCCGTCGCCGTGCCGAGGCATCGATTCCTGGCACGGCGCCGCGTTGCGCCGCTGCGTCGCGCGTGTTTCCCGCTGGGTGCATGTCGAGAGCATCCGCCTGACGACGCAACTCCCGCCGCGCGTGCGCTCGACGTGCGCGCAGGCTCGGCGTCAGGCGCGCATCGCAGTGGTGTGTCCACCGCTCGTCCCCGCCGGCGGCGTCGTGGCCGATCCCAACCTCTACGGCGCGGAAACCTGGAACGCCGCAGGCGACTTCTATCTCCTCACTTTCAACAACGGAGACAACTCCGGATACATGCACTGGATCGTTGGCGCGGGGCGTGATCGGACCGTGCATCGCTACGTGCTCAATCCGCGGATCTGGGAGGTGCCGGGACGCATCCGGCGGCTCGGCGAACGCCGCTACGGGCCGTGGAGCGTCACCTTCTACGGCTATCCGCCCCACCCATCAGGCGGCCCCTTCGGCGGCCACGTTCTCGCGGTCGCCCGGATGGCCCGCACGACCTACTTCGCTTCCGTGCACGGCGCGGCGCATCGCGACGCCGACACCGCGATGCTGCTTGCAATCTTGCTGACGGCGAGCCCTAGCTAAACGACAACCATCCGCTACATGCCCATCGCGTGGTAACCGGAGTCGACGTAGAGCGTCGTCCCGGTCACGTTGCGGGCCTCGTCCGACAGCAGGTACGCGGCCGCGGCGCCGACGTCGTCGGCGCTGATGTGGCGGCGCAACGGCGCGCGCTCCTCCACGATCGCCTCCATGGTCGGAAAGCCGGCGATCGAGCGCGCCGCCAGCGTCCGCACGGGACCGGCCGAGATCGCGTTGACGCGGATGCTCTTGGCGCCGAGGTCCCACGCGAGGTACTGGACCGACGAGTCGAGCGCCGCCTTGGCAACGCCCATCACGTTGTAGTGCGGCACCGCCCGCTTGCCGCCGAGGTAGGTCATCGTCAGGATCGAGCCGCCGCCGGCCGCCTCCATCAGCGGCTCCGCCTCGCGGGCGGCGGCGACCAGTGAATACGCACTGACGTCGAGTGCCATCCAGAAGCGCTCGCGCGGCGTATCCGTGAAGCGGCCCTCGAGATCCTCGGCGGCGGCGAACGCGACCGAATGGACGAGCAGATCGAGCTCCCCGCCGAAGACCTCGCCGGCCTCGCGGATGACGCGGACGACGTCATCGTCAGAGCGCACGTCACACTCCGTGACGAGCGGCGAGTCGACGCTGCCGGCCAGCTCGCGGACGCCGGCCTCGATCCGCTCTCCCTGGTAGGTGAAGGCAAGCCTGGCGCCGGCGTCGGCGAGGCGCTTCGCGATCGCCCAGGCGATCGAACGCTTGTTGGCGACCCCGAGGACGAGGCCGCGCTTGCCGTCGAAACCCGCCACGGCGGGCGAGTCTACGGCTTCTCGGGTACCCTGAGTCGCTTGCGCCGCATCGCACTTCTTCCGCTGGGAGCGGCGCTTCTCTTCGCGTCTTCGGCAACCGCGACGTTCCAGCCTGTCCGGCGAACGAGCGGTGAGCTGACGCTGCCGCGCGTCCGGGCCGGGACGCTGAAGGTTCCACCGGCCTCGGCGCGGGGACGCGTCACGGTGCTCGTCGACCTGAGGCTGCCCCCGCTCGCCGCCTCCCACGCGAACGTGTTCGGACTGAACGGCGGCGCCAGGCTGAACGTCCGCACCGCGAGCTCACGGGCCTACCTCGCCAGGCTTGCGAGCGCGCAACGTGCTGCCGCAGCGCAGCTGAAACGTACGATCCCCGCGGCGCGGATCTCCTACCGCTATCGCGTGATCCTGGACGGGTTCGCGCTCTCGCTGCCGGCGCGGAAGCTGCCGGCGTTGGCGCGGTTGCCCGCCGTCACCAAGATCTACCCGAGCGCCCGCTACCAGCTCGACACCAACCGGAGCCCGGCCATCATCGGCGCCGACACGATGTGGACGGCCACGGGAGACCGCGGCGACGGCATCACGATCGGGGTCGTCGACGACGGGATCGACCAGGGCAACCCGTTCTTCTCCCCGACCGGCTTCAGCTACCCGGCCGGGTTCCCGCGCGGGAACCTGAAGTTCACGACCCCGAAGGTGATCGTCGCACGCGCCTATCCCGGCCCGGGCTCCGGCGCGCAGGGCAAGCTGCCGCTCTTCCGGCCGGCGTCGTTCCACGGCACCCACGTCGCGGGCATCGCTGCCGGAGATGCGAACACCACCGCCCCGGCCGGTCTCGACCACCCGACGGTGAGTGGGCTGAGCGGAGTCGCTCCGCGGGCGTGGCTCGGGAACTACCGCGTCTTCAACACGCCGACGCCGACCGGCTTCGACGCGTTCACGCCGCAGATCGTGGCCGCCTTCGAAGCGGCCGTCAACGACGGGATGGACGTGATCAACTTCTCGGGCGGCGGGCCGCAGGCCGACCCGGACAGCGACGCGCTCGTCGAGGCCGTCCACAACGTCGCGGCCGCCGGTGTCGTGCCGGTGATCGCGGCCGGAAACGACCGCGACGACTGGGGCCTCGGCTCGTCCGGGTCCCCCGGGGCGGCGCCCGACGCGATTTCCGTCGCGGCCGTCTCGAACAGCCACGTCTTCTTCCCCTCACTGAGCGCGACCGCCGCCGACGCGCCGGCGACGCTGAAGAACATCCCGTTCGCCGACATCGCGCAGCTTCCGGCAGGCTGGGGAACCTCCGACCAGAGGCTGGTCGATGTCGGCACGATCGTCGGCACCGACGGGCACCCGGTCGAGCGGCACCTCTGCGGCCCGGCCGACGACCCGAACGGCCGCGGGACGCTTCCGTCGGGGTCGGTAAGCGGCGCGCTCGTGCTCGTCTCGCGCGGCACCTGCGCCTTCGCAGCAAAGGCGGCGAACGCGCAGATCGGCGGCGCCGCCGGGCTGATCGTGGTCGACAACCGACCGGGCGAGGCCAACTTCATCCCGATCGAGCTCCCGCTGGACGCAGGCATGGTCTCCGACCTGGACGGCGCGAAACTCCGCTCCTATCTCGACGCGAAGGGCGGCCGCTCGACCGTCCGCTTCAGCCGCTCGTTCAACGAGCTCGACACCGGCCGCAGCGGCATGATCACGAGCTTCTCCTCGGCGGGGCCGACGGACTTCGGGCACGAGCTGAAGCCCGACCTCGCCGCCCCGGGCGGGCAGATCCTCTCGGCGACGCTCCCCGAGTCGGTCGGTGAGCCGTTCGCGGTCTTCGACGGGACGAGCATGGCGACGCCGCACGTCGCCGGCGCGGCCGCGCTCCTGATCGCGCGCCATCCGGACTGGACGCCGGCGGAGATCAAGTCCGCACTGATGTCGACCGCCGGGCCGGCCTGGGGCAACACGGCGCGGACGCAGGAGGCGTCGGTGCTGCTCGAGGGAGCCGGGCTGATCAACGTTCCGCGGGCGGACGATCCGAAGGTCTTCCTGTCGCCGGTCTCGCTCTCGTTCGACGACCTCGACGTCCGCACCGGGAGCGCGCGCGGCTCCAAGCTGCTCGAGGTGCAGGACGCAGGCGGCGGGGGCGGGACGTGGACGATCGGGCTGCAGAGCCAGGCCGCGACCGTCGGCGCATTTGTCGACCTCCCTGCGACGGCAGCGGTATCGCCCGGCGGCACCGCCGAGATCCCGGTCGTCGTGCGCGCGAACGCGGGCGCGGCAACCGGCGACGACTATGGCTTCATCACGCTCACGCAGGGCACCGCGGTGCGGCGGATCCCGTACTTCTTCACGGTCGCCCGCCCCGGCGCGGAGGTCGGCCCGGTGCTGCCACTGAAGAAGCTCCAGACCGGCGACACTCGCATCGGGACTTCTAACATCGACCAGTACCGGTTCCCGACCAGTCCGTTCGGGCCGCCGCCGACCTACACCGGTCCCCCGATGATCGAGAGCGGCGCCGAGAAGCTCTACTACGTGCACGTCAACCAACCGGTCGCGAACCTCGGCGTCGCGGTCGTGGCAGCCTCGGCCGGTGCCGTGATCGACCCGTTCCTGCTCGGCTCGCGCAGCGAGAACGACGTCCAGGGATACGCCGGGACGCCCGTCGACGCAAACGTGCTCACGGGCGACTACCTCTTCAACATCGGCGTTGCGGGCGCCGACTTCCCGCGTTCGAAGCGCTACTACGTCGCCGTCGACTCCGGCCGCGACATCTTCACCGGACGGTCGCTCGCGGGCGCCTACGTGCTCCGCTCGTGGATCAACGACCTGACGCCGCCGAAGTTCAAGCTGCTGACGCGACGCGTGACCGCCGGCCGGCCGCTCTTGGCGGCGCGAGTAACTGACACCGGCTCCGGCGTCGACCCGCTCTCGCTCGTGATCGAGTACCGGCCGCGCGTCCTCCTGGGCGCCGCTCTCTACGACCCGACGAGCGGGCTGGCCCTGTTCCCGATCCCGCGCACGGCGCCGCCGGTCCGCCGCGGCCTCTTCAAGGGCGCCGCGGAAGCGCAGGACAACCAGGAGACGAAGAACATCGACCAGATCGGCGCCAACGTCCTTCCGAACACGACGATCAAGGGCGTCAACCTGCGGGGGACGACCCGCCCAAGCGTGACCTGGCTGCTGCCGCTCGGGACTTCCTGCGCGCGAGGAGCCGTTTCACTTGCGGTGGCCGCCTCCGCGCCCTGGAACATCACGTCCGTCCAGTTCTACGACGGCGGACGCCTCGTCTCGACTGTCCGGCGCGGCACGCTCGGCCTCTACACGGGCGTCTGGCGGACGCGCGCGGCGAAGCACGGCCCACATCACCTGCGCGTCGTCCTGCGCTCCGGGGGACGCTCGGCCCAGGCGCGCCGGAACGTCAGGGTTTGCCGGTAGTTCCAAGCCGAGTCGCGGTCGTCACCGGCGGCTCGAGCGGGATCGGCGCGGCGATCGCGCGCACGCTCGCAGGCAAGGGCTGGAAGCTCGTCCTGCTCGCCCGGAACGAGGAGCGGCTGCGCCGGGTCGCCGAGGAGGTCGGTGCGGAGCATCACGTCTGCGACGTCGGCGACCGGGAGCAGGTCGAAGAGGTTGCGGCGGACGTCCGCGGCCGGCACCCGGCGATCCGCCTCCTTGTCAACAACGCCGGCATTCCCGGCCGCGGCGGCGGGTTTCTCGACATGGAGCCCGAGCGGATCGAGGAGCTCATCCGCATCAACTACCTCGGCTCGATCTGGTGCCTACGCGCTTTCCTCCCGGCGCTCGAGGCGGCAGCGCCGGCCGACGTCGTCAACGTCGCCTCGATCGCCGGAGTCATCGCCGTCGGCGAGTCGGGGCCTTACAGCGCCTCGAAGCACGCGCAGCTCGCCTTCTCGCGATCCGTGGGGGTCGAGCTGGCCGGGCGCGGGATCACGGTCCACAGCGTGATGCCGGGCCTGATCGACACACCGGGCTTCCCGAACCGGCGCCGCTTCCGCAACGCACTCGTCCAGCGCGTCGTTGCCGAGCCCGAGCTCGTCGCCGAACGAGTCGACCGTGCGGTGCAGCGCGGACGGGTCGAGCAATTCGTCCCGCGCTGGTACAGGCCGGCGGCGATCGTCCAGGCGGTCGCCCCGGCGTTGCTGGCCCGTGCGGCCCGGGGCCTTAAAACCAGCCGCAGACCGTCGTAGAATCGGAACCGGATGGATCCCCCGCATCCTCCGGCCGAGTTTGCCCGCGTCGCCGAGTTCCGCGCGGCGCTCCGCGTCTTCCTGCGCAAGGCGGAGCGAAACGCTCGCAAGGCGGGCCTCACCCCGCAGCGCTACCTGCTGCTGCTGATGATCAAAGGCGCTCCGAACGGACACGAGAGTTCGACGGTGACCGAGCTCGCCGAGCGCCTCCAGCTCGCTCAGAGCACGGTGACCGAGCTCGTCAGCCGCGCCGAGGAGATCGGCCTCGTCGAGCGGGCGCAGTCCGACTCCGACGGCCGCGTCACCGACCTGCGGCTGACCGCGGAGGGCGAGCGGCGGCTGATGCTGGCGTTCACAACGAATGAGGAGGAGCGCCACGAGCTCCGCGCGGCGATCGCGCACCTGGACAGCGACTAAGGCTTGCTCTTAGCCGGCCTGGGCCAAAGCGCCGAGAATCTCGGCCGGCTCTGGGAAGCGGCCCTGCTGCTGCTTCGAGAAGACGAGCGAACCGTCGGCAACGACGTCGTACTGGCTCTTGGCGCCCTCGATCGCCTCGGCCTCGAAGCCCTGTTCCTTCAGCTCAGCCGCGAGACTCGCAGCTCGTTCGTCGTAGCCGTTTCAGACCGGGCAGTAGAAAATCTCGACGCGCACGTGCCGCATCGTAACCGTCAGGGTCGCCGCAGCAGATACCAGCCGAGCTCGGCCTCGTAGTTCGAAGGGGCGAGTGCCTTCGCCTGCTCGCGTGCCTCGCCCTCGCAGGCCGCCAGGTCCAGGTAAGGCTCCAGCTCGCGCGGCTCGCGGACGAACCTCGCCTTCACCAGCACGAGGTTGTTCGCCTCGAAGAGCTGGCGCAGGTCGACGTCGGCGAGCGCACGGGTGTGCGAGGGATCGCGCGCACGCTCGAAGCGGTTCAGCTCGAGCGCGGCGAGCGGGTCGTTCGGCGCGATCTGGTCGACCACGAGCAGCGCGCCGCCCGGCCGGGTCACGCGGGTCATCTCGGCGACGACTAGCTCCGGCCGCGGGACGTGATGGAGCGTTCTCAGCGTCCCGGCCAGATCGAAGGAGCCCAGCGGGAAGTCAAGCTTCGCGATGTCGCCCTCCACGAAGGTCACGTTCGCCGGAGCGACGGCCCGCCCGCGCTCGATCAGCTCCGGAACGAGCTCGACTGCGACGACTTCCCGCACGAGCGGCGCTAACGCGAAGGCCAAAGCGCCGGTGCCGGCGCCTGCGTCGACCGCACGCTCGTCGCCGCCGAGGGGCAAGAAGTCGCGAACCTGCACGGCCAGCTCGCCGGCTCGGCGCTCCTGCAGCGCCGCGATCCGATCAGCCGTCGCCGCGAACCGAGCGCGCGTTGCGTCGTGCGTACTCAAGCGCGTCCTCCTTGGACGTGATCGTGCCTGCCGCGCGCTCCTCCGCGATCTCATCGAGCAGCCTGCCCACCTCCGGGCCGGGCGGGATCCCGAGCTCGCCGCCGCGGACCAGCGGCTTCTTGGGCTGCCTCGCGCGCGCCTCGAGGACGGAGTCGCGGAATTCGTCCGCGCCGAGGAATTCGAGCGCCTCGAGCGCCCACGGTTCCGTCGCCCGCCGGAAGCGGTGGATGATGCGCGCGGAGTCGTCCGCGGGGGGCTCTGCACGCAGCAGTGTCCGCGCGAACCGACGCGTCTCGTTCGAGATCGGCAGCTTCAGGAGGTTTTCGCCGAAGACGACGACGAGGTCGAAGTCGGGATGGCGCGCCGCGCCGAGGCGGCCCGCTCCGTCGAGCGACCCGCCGAGCCGCTCGAGCAGTCCCAATGCCTCCAGCTGCCGGAATCCGAACGCCGAGAGGCGGCGCAGCTCGGCAAGAATCCGCTCGCCCGAAGGCCGCATGACGAGCTCGGCGTCGCGCCGGATCAGGGCCTCGGTCTCCGGGACGAGCCGGAAGTCGAGCTCGTCCTCGAGCCGCGGCCCCCGCAGGAGACGCAGCGGGTCGTCGCGGAAGACGTCCTCTCCGATCGCGCGCAGGCGACCGGCCGCCAGGTCGGCGTAGCCTGCGTAGGGATCGACGGTCTCGTCGCTGCCCGCGCGTTCGGCGATCGCGTTGATGCTGAAGTCCCGCGTCGCAAGGTCGTCGTCGATCGGGCCGCGGAGCGGCGTGAAGTCGACCGTGCGGCCGTCTTCGAGTGCGACCCGCCAGGCGCCGTGGCGCTCGGAGAGCGGAAACGGCGCCCCGCCGGACTCGTGCGCGAAGCGTCGCGCCGCCTGCTCGGGCTCGGCGAGGGCGACGTCGACGTCGACTACCGGTCGCCCCAGCACACGGTCGCGCACGGCGCCGCCCACGATCCACGCCTCCTCGCCGGCGAACAGCTTCTCGACGAGCTCACGAATCGACAACCACCCGCCTCGCGCGCGCGGGATTGTCGTTGATCCCGCACACGAGCTCATAGTTGATCGTCCCTGCCACGCGAGCGTGATCTTCGGCGAGAACGCCGCGGCCGAGCAACGTCACCGGCGTTCCCACGGGCAGCTCGCGGTCGAGCTCGACGGCGAACGCGTCCATCGAAACGGTGCCCACCGCCCGCCTGAGCTCGCCGGCGACGCGGACCTCGGTTCCGGCCATGTCGCGGCGGAAGCCGTCCGCGTAACCGACCGGGACGATGCCGATCCAGGTCGGGCGCTCGGCGACGAAGCGGCGGCCGTACCCGGTGCTCTCGTCGGGCCCGAGTTGCCGGACCTGCGCGAGGTGGCTCGTCCAGCTGAGCGCCTGCTCGAGCCCGTCCTTGCCGGGGTTCGTGCCGAAGGGCGAGAGACCGTAGATCGCGACCCCGCAGCGGGCAGCGTCGAAGCGCGCCTCCGAGAACCGCAGGGCGCCGGCGCTGTTGGCGAGATGCCGCGTCAGGTCCCGGTACGGCTCGGTCGCCTCTTTGAATCGCTCGATCTGCGTATGCGTGAACTCGGGATCGCAGTCGGCGCTGGCGAGATGGCTCATCAAGCCGACGACGCCTCGCGGCGGCTCGAACAGCTCGGAGAGACCCCAGCGGCCCATGCCGGTGTCGAGCTTCAGGTGCACCGGCACGCCCTCGGGGATCTCAGCGTCCGAGACCACGAGCTCGAGCCGGGCCTCGCGGGCGAGCGCGATCTCCCGACTCGCCGGGGTAGGCCCCATCACGAGGATGCGTGCGTCGCCGTATTCCTCGCGAAGCTCGAGCGCCTCGGCGACGGTGGCGACGCAGAGCATCTTCGCGCCGGCGCTGAGCGCCGCGCCGGCGACGTCGATCGCGCCGTGGCCGTAACCGTCCGCCTTCACGACCGCCCAGAGCTGCGCACCCTCGAGCACGCCGAGCAGCCGCTTGACGTTGCGGCGAATCGCCCCGAGATCGATCGTCAGCTCAGAGCGCTGCATCGAGCACGCCGGGCAGTTCTGCGACCACGTCCCTTGCCACGAGCCCGCGGCCGTGGGGCCACGCGAGCGCCGCATCGGCATGGACGCGAGCCGCGGCCGCGGCCGCGAGCCGCGCGTCCATCCCCTTCGAGAGGAAGGCCCCGACGATGCCCGTCAGGACGTCCCCGGTGCCGGCGGTCGCAAGTCGGGGCGTCCCGGCCGTGATGAGCGTTCGCGCTTCAGGCGCGGCCACGATCGTGTCGCTGCCCTTCAGTAGGACGACGCAGGGGAAGCGCTCGACGGCGCGGCGAGCGGCCTCGAGCCGATGTGCGTCGACCCACTCCGTCTCGACGTCGAGCAACCGCGCGAGCTCGCCCGAGTGCGGCGTCAGCACGGTGGCAGCGCTTCGCTCGAACGGCTCGAGCCCGAAGAGGGCGTCAGCGTCGACGACCGCGGGAAGCTCGGTCTCCTCGAGCAGGCGCCGAACGAGGCGTTTGGCCGTCTCATCGCGCCCGAGGCCCGGCCCCACGGCAAGGGCACTCGCCCGTCCGGTCGCCTCCATGACCTTTTCGAGCCGAACCTTGACCGCCTCCAGTACCTGGGTCTCCACGACCAGCATCGACTGATGCGGCGTGCAGATCGTGACGTAGCCCGCATCGGCGCGGAATGCGGCCTGGGCGGCGAGCGACACCGCACCGGTCATCCCCGGGGCTCCCCCGACGACGAGGACGGAACCCGAGCGGTACTTGTTCCCCCCGCGCTGCCGTACCGGGATCAGCCGGGCGATCTCGCTCGTCACACGCGCGTGTGCGGTCTCGGCCGGCTCGAGGCCGATGTCGGCAACCTCAACTTGGCCGGACCGGAGGCTTCCGGGCGCAACCGCGAGCCCCACCTTCTCGCCGTGGAAGGTAACGGTCGCCTCCGCCTGGACGACGGCGCCCGCGATCTCGCCGGTCGACGCGTCGACGCCAGAGGGGACGTCGACCGAGACCGCCGGCACGCCCGCCGAGTGGATCGCGTCGATCGATCGAGCCGCCTCCTCGCGCGGCTCGCCGTGGAAGCCCGTTCCGAAGATCGCATCGATCACGACGTCCGCGTCCGGCAGCGGCGCGCCCACCTCGACGACCTCGGCGCCGAGCTTCGCGGCCGCGATCCGGCCGTCCCCGCCGTTCGCGCCTTTGCCGCAGACCGCGACGACGCGCGCGCCGTGGTAGTCGCGGGCGACGATTTCGGCGACGGCGCCGCCCGCTCGTTCCATCATCGCGTCGACGTCGTGGCCAGCCTCCGCCGCCTTCATCTCGTCCGCGGTGTAGAGCGGCTCGAACCCCGTCACTCGACTACTGCGACCGCCGTCGCGAGCTCCCGCGAGTGCGACATCGAGAGGTCGATCGCCCCCGCCCCGGCGCGCTCGGCCCACGCCCGCACGCGGCCGGACAGGTGTACGGCCGGCTTCGGCCTTCCCGCGATCTCGACGTCACGCCAAGCGAACCCCCGGGCGACGCCGAAACCGAGCGCCTTTCCGACGGCCTCCTTCGCCGCGAACCGCGCGGCGTAATGCTGCGGCGGATTGGGCCGCGAGTCGCAGTACGCGCGCTCCGCCTCGGTGAAGCAGCGCTCGCGGAAGCCGGGATACCGCTCCAGCGCCCGGCGAACGCGCGCGATTTCAATCAGGTCGGTGCCGACGGTCACGCCGAGGATTCTAGGAACGCAGGGAGGTCGGCGATCGAATCCAGAACCACGTCCGGCTGCGCGCTCCAGGCGCCGGCGTCGTCACGGAACTTGCCGGTACGGACGAGGATCGTGTGCATGCCGAGCGCGACGGCGCCGCCGATGTCCGCGTCGACGTCGTCGCCCACCATCCACGTGCGCTCGGGGTCGGCGTCGAGCGCCTCGAGCGCGGCCTCGAAGTAGGAGGCGCTCGGCTTGCCGAGCACCGTCGCCATCGTCCCCGTCGCGTACTCGAGACCCACCACGAACGCGCCGGCGTCGAGGAGCGGGCCGCGAGCGGTCTGCCACCAGCGGTTCTTGTGCAGGCAGTAGAGGTCGGCGCCGGCCTCGAGCTCCGCGAACGCGCGCGCGAGGTTCATGTAGCTGAAGACCTGGTTCGTGTCCGTGGTCTCGTCGGCACCGCCGAGGAGGACTGCGTCGGCATTCTCGCCGACGAGGTGGACGCCCTCGAGATCGTCGCGGATCGCCGGCATCGTCAGCGCCAGGACGCGCTTCTCCGCGAGCACGCGCGCCGCGGCCACCGGCGTCGTCTGTAACTCGTCGTCGGCGAGCTCGATCCCGAACCCCCGGATCGTTCCCGCCAACTGCGCACGCGCCTGCGTCGTGTTGTTCGTCAGGAAGCGGAGCCGATGGCCGGCTTCACGGAGCCGCTGCACCGCGGGGCCCGCGCCCTCGATCGGTCGACCAGAGATGTGCAGCACGCCGTCTACGTCCAGGAGAATCGGGGGCATGGCGGGCGAGTCTATTCGGGTGACGCGCTCGGTTTCGATCCCGCGCTCGGAGATCGAGCTGCGCTTCTCACGCTCGAGCGGCCCCGGCGGGCAGCACGCGCAGAAGACGGAGACGCGCGCGGAGGCGGTGTTCGACGTCGAGCGCTCGGTCGCCCTCACCGACACGCAGAAGCGCCGTGTGATCGCGAAGGCCGGTCCCGTCCTCCGCGCAGTCGCCCAGGACGAGCGCAGCCAGTGGCGCAACCGCGAGCTCGCGATCGAGCGCGTCGTCGAGGAGTTGCGCGAGGCGCTGAAAGTCGAGCGGAGACGCCGACCGACGAAGCCGACGCGCGAGTCCCGCGAGCGCCGAATGGAGCAAAAGCGGCGGCGCTCCGAAACGAAGCGCCTGCGGCGGCCTCCCGGCGATGGCTAGGAGGGTTTGGCGGAACGGTGCTCGCCGCCGGGGTGCGATGGTCGTTCGCTGGGGAGGACGCAGGGAGGCTCGATATCCGTAGATATCGGGCCGACCGAGGAC
The DNA here is from genome assembly GCA_046723355.1 of Actinomycetota bacterium. Taxonomy (GTDB): domain Bacteria; phylum Actinomycetota; class Thermoleophilia; order Gaiellales; family Gaiellaceae; genus 13-2-20CM-68-14. The sequence goes on from JBKOUJ010000032.1 coordinate 19,383, forward strand.
GCTGCCAGCGGCGAGCAGCGCGGCCCGGCGGCACAGCCACTGTTTCGCCAAACGCTCCCAGGAGCTCGACGTGACGGGCGGCCCGGTCGAGCCGCCCGTCGATCCTAGCGCCGAGTCAGGAGCCGGCCTGGACCCGGTTGTCGATCACCTGCGCGATGACGTTGCCATCCGCTGTGAACACGGTCTTGCAGGCGTATCCGTCGTTGTTGCCCTGCGCGTCCACCCGGCCCGCCGCCGGACCCCACTGATACGGCGGAGGCAGCGTGGAGATCTGGGGCGACCAGATGAGCTGCCAGCCTCCGCCGCTTGGGCAACCGCCGAGCGGGCCGGCCGACGCCGGACCCGCGAACGCCGCCCAGATGGCTCCGGCGGCGAGCATGATCAGTGCAGCGCCGCGAATGGTGCGCGTCATGAACCCTCCTCTCTCTGTGGGCCGATACTGCGACGGGTGGCCGCATCGGACAATCGGTCAGATGACCGATGCTGCTAGGCAAGCGCCAACAGAGCCACGCCGCTCGCAACGACGACCGCCCCGGCGAGACGCCTCGGCCCGACCGGCTCGTCCAGGAGCAGCCGCGCAAGGACGACCGCGATGACGACGCTCGTCTCGCGCACTGCCGAGACCGCGGGCGCGCTGGCGAGGCGCAGCGCAAGCAGCACGAGCAGGTACGTCGCGGCAGAGGCGATTCCGATCACGGCTGCGATCGGCCGCGCCGCCGCGACGAGGCGCGGCCGGCCAACCGAGAGCGGGTACGCCAGCGCCGGCCCGAGCATGACGAGCAGCAGGTACGGCGCCGCGTTGGCGTGCTGGATCCCGTGACGGTCGACGACCGTGTAGCCGGCAATCGCCGCCGCGGTTGCGACCGCTAGGGCCGTGCCTCGCGCGCTCCGTCCGAGTCCGCGCACGAGCAGGATTCCGGCAGCCACCGCGACGACGCCCGCGATCTCGCCGGCCGAAGGGTTCGCGCCGACGACGACCACGACGACCACGAGCGCGAGCACCGGCGCGAGGCCGCGCGCGAGCGGGTAGACGAGGCTGAGCTCAAAGCGACGATAAGCGGCCGCGAGCAGCGCGATGTACAGGAGCTCGAGCGCCCCCGAGCCGAGGATGTACGGAACCGCGGCGCCCTCGACGCGCCAAGTCGCGGCCGCCAGCGGAACCAGCGCAACGACGAAGACGACCAGCGAGACGGCGGTCGTCGCCTGCGTGTCCCGCTCGCGAGCGAGCAGAAGGTTCCACGAAGCGTGCAATCCCGCAGCGGCGAGCGCAAGGGCGAGCGCCTCAGCGCTCAATGACGGTGGCCGGCGTGTTGGAGCGGCGCGGCCGTGCGACCGGCAACGTCCACATACCGCTCGGGATCCGCCTCGAACTTCGCCCGGCAGCCGTCGCTGCAGAAGTAGTACGTCTGTCCTCGGTAGGTGGCCGTGGGCTTCCCGGCGTGCCGGTCGACGCTCATCCCGCAGACCGGATCCTTCGCCCCGCGCCGAAGAGTCAATGCGAACAGGGCAGCGCCGACGCCGAAGAAGATGATGTTCAGAAAGGTCGTGTAGTTCCACGAGACGCCGCGGCTCGAGATCGAGTCGATCGACGGGCGCTCCGACGGCACGAGTCCGAGCGCGCTGAAGATGCCGTCGACGGCGAGCGCCGCCAGCACCATCGCCGCGAACATGATCGCGACGAGCCGGGCAGTCACGTCCCGACCGTAGTACTTCACGTAGGCGATCACGATCGGGATGATCAGCAGATCGGCGTAGATGAACGCGATCACGCCGGCGAACGAGATGCCTCCCGCCCACAGCACCGCCGCGAGCGGCGCGTTCCCGACCGAGCACACGAACGAGAGCACCGCGACGATCGGCCCGAGCACGACGTTCTCAGCGAGCCGTAGCGGCCACGAGGCGTCGGTGATGAACAGCGAATTGAAGAAGTCCATCGGCAGCAGCGAGATGAACCCGGCGATCAGGAAGCCGGCGACGATCTCCTTCCAGAGCATCTCCACGTCGCCGCGGAAGTTGTGCGCGACGTCAGACCAGGCCTGCAGCGACATCAGGCGCTCGCGCCACGGAAGCCGCGACCCCGCGCTCGGGTGCTGGTGACCGGCCTCGGCCGCCTCGGCGCGCAGACGCGCCTCCTCCTCGAGCCGGCGCGAGACGAAGAGCCGTAGCCCGAGCCACATGAGCGCGATCAGGATCAGTCCGCCGACGAGCTCCGCCAGCGTGAACTGCCAGCCGATGAAGATCCAGATGACGATCCCGAGCTCAAAGACCAGGTTCGTCGACGCGAACTGGAACGCCATCGCCGAGGCGAAGCTCGCGCCCTTCGCGAACATCGACTTCGCGATCGCGATCGCCGCGTAGCTGCAGGACGAGGACGCGGCGCCGAGCCCGGTCGACAGCGCGACCTCGCGCGCCCCACGACCTCCGAGCGCCCGCTCGATCCGCTCCCGCGGCACCCACGCCTGCACGATCCCGGAGAGCGCGAAACCGAGCACGAGCGCCCACCAGACCTCCCAGGCCATCTGGAACGCGTTCCACAGCCCGTCGCCGATCGTCGAGAGCACGCCCACGACGGGCGGTATAGCCGATTACTCGACCGTTACGGTTTTGGCCAGGTTCCGCGGCTGGTCGACGTTGAGCCCTCTCAGCCGCGCGATCCGGTAGGCGAGGAGCTGCAGCGGCACCACCGCCAGCACCGCCTGCAGGAAAGCCGGCGAGCGCGGCACGAAGATCACGTCGTCGGCGTGATGCTGGATGTCCTCGTTGCCGTCGGTGGCGATCGCGATCACATGGGCGCCGCGTGCCCGCACTTCTTGGATGTTCGAAACGACCTTCTCGTAGACGTGGGAGTTCGTCGCCACGCAGACGACCGGCGTCTCCTCGTCAAGGAGCGCGATCGGCCCGTGCTTCATCTCGCCGGCGGAGTACGCCTCGGTCGGGATGTACGAGATCTCCTTCAGTTTCAGGGCGCCCTCGAGCGCGACCGGCAGGCCGATGTGCCGACCGAGGTAGAGGAAGAACGGCTTCTCGTAGTGGCGCTCGGCGATTTCCTCGATCGGATGATGTCCTTCGAGGAACGCGGTCATCTTGGTCGGCAGCGCGTACAGCTCGTCGAGGATCAGCTCGATCTCGTCCGGCGGGAGCGCCTTCCGCACCTCGGCGAGCTTGAGCGCGATGAGCGAGAGCAGCGCCACCTGTGCCGTAAAGGTCTTCGACGCGGCGACCCCGACCTCGAGCCCGCACCGCGTGAAGAGCGTGGAGTCGACCTCGCGCGTGATCTGCGAGCCCATCATGTTCGTGATCGCGAGCGTGCGAGCGTTCTTCTCGCGGGCGAGCCGCATCGCCGCGAGCGTGTCGGCCGTCTCGCCCGACTGGGAGATCCCGATCACAAGCGTGTCGCGCGAGAGGACCGGGTTGCGATAGCGCCACTCGCTGGCGATGTCCGGCTCGACCGGAATCCTCGCCCACTCCTCGATGATGTAGCGGCCGACGACGCCCGAGTGATACGCCGTTCCGCAGGCGAGGATCACGATACGACGGAGGTTCCGGAGCTCCTCGTCGCTGAGGCCGAGGCTCTCGAGGACGAGGTGCCCGTGCCGCACACGGTCGCCGAGCGTCTCCTTGACCGCGTCCGGCTGCTCGTAGATCTCCTTGAGCATGAACGTCTCGTAGCCGGACTTCTCGGCCGCCTCGTCGTCCCAGTCGACCTCGACCGTCTCGCGCAGAATCTCGCCGCTCTCCACGTGGACGAAGCGTGCGCCCTCGGGGGAAATCGAAACGATCTCGCCGTCGTCGATCAGCTGGATCCTCCGCGTCTCGCCGAGGAAGGCGACCGCCGCGGATGCGAGGAACATCTCTCCGTCGCCGGCGCCGACGAGCAGCGGGCACTGCTGGCGGGCTCCGACAAGCTCGCCCGGATGGTCGTGGTGGATGACGACGAACGCGAAGTGCCCTTCGAGCTCCTTGTAGGCGGAGAGAACGGCATCGGCTAGATCTCCGCTGTAATGGCGCTCGACGAGGTGCGTCACCACCTCGGCGTCGGTCTCGGAGCGGAAGACGTGCCCCTGCGCTTCAAGGGCCTGCTTGAGCTCACGGAAGTTCTCGACGATGCCGTTCAGCACGACCGCAAGCTTCTGCTCGTCGCAACCGACGAGTGGATGCGCGTTCTGCTCGGAGACCCGGCCGTGCGTTGCCCAGCGCGTGTGCCCGAGACCGGTCGTGGCGTGGGAGCCGTTGGAGCCGGCGGCCTTCTTCAGGGCTTGGAGATTGCCGACGGCGCGGACGTAGTCGAGGCCGTCCTGCTCGAGCAGCGCGAGCCCGGCGGAGTCGTAGCCTCGGTACTCGAGACGCTCGAGGCCGCCGAGGAGAAGACCTTTCGCCTCCCGCCGGCCGACGTATCCGATGATCCCGCACATCCGACCTTCTCCCTTCGCTCTACCCGTCGGTGAAGCCTCGATCGAGGGAGTTACCCGAACGCCCCCTAAAAACGCACAAAGCCCGGCTGCTCCTCCGGGCGCCGCGTCGCGTCCGGTCAGCCGAGCTCTCGTGTTACGAGAGCGGAGATCCTAGCACAGAGCTCTTCCGCTTTTTGCGGATTTTCGGCCTCGGCGAGGACGCGCACGACGGGCTCCGTTCCCGAAGGACGGACGAGGATCCGACCCGAGCCGTCGAGCTCGTCGTTGACGCGGTCGATCTCCGCGAAGAGGTCGTCGGAGAGCGCCTTTGTGCCAACTCGCACGTTTTCCTTCGCCTGGGGGTAGCGGGGCAGGATGGCCGCCGCCTCGGTCAGGGTGCGCCCCTCGATCGCCGCGCAGAGGAGGAGCGCCGCGGCGAGGCCGTCGCCGGTGACGTGGCCCTTCAGGTAGACGATGTGGCCGGACTGCTCGCCCCCCAGGACGCCTCCCTCGCGGCGAAGCGCCTCGAGCACGTAGCGGTCGCCCACGTCGGTCGTGATCACGCGGATGCCGCGCTCCTCGGCGAAGCGGTGGAAGCCGAGGTTCGTCATCTGCGTGACCGCGACGAGGTCTATCTTCAGGTGGTCGGCGAGGATCGCGATGATCTGGTCACCGTCGACAGGAGTCCCGTGCGCGTCGACCGCGAGCATCCGGTCGCCGTCGCCGTCGAAGGCCACGCCGAGGTCGAAGTCGCCCTGGAGAACCGTGCGTTGTAATAGCGAAAGGTCGGTCGCGCCCGAGCCGAGGTTGATGTTGGTGCCGTCGGGATCGGAGGCGACGGCGGTCACGGTCGCGCCAAGCTGTTCGAAGGCCTCCGGCGCGATCGACGAGTAGGCGCCGTTCGCGCAATCGACCGCGATGCGGAGTCCGGTCAGGTCGCTGCCGAACCTTTCGACGATGTGCTCGAGGTAGGAGTCGGTCGCGACGCCGACGTGGTCGACCTTCCCGCCACCGGGACCAGGTGCGTCGAGGAGCGCCTCGATCTCCTCCTCGGCGGCGTCGCTCAGCTTGCGACCGTCGCGATCGAAGAACTTGAGCCCGTTGTATTCGGGCGGGTTGTGCGAGGCCGAGACCACGACGCCGAGGTCGAGCGCGAGCAGGGCAACCGCCGGAGTCGGAAGCACGCCGGCCAGCACCGCGTTTCCGCCGGCCTCGACGACGCCCCGGGCAAAGGCCTCCTCGAGCTCAGGTCCCGAGCCGCGCGTGTCGCGGCCGACGAAGACACGGCCCCCCTTCGACCAGAGCGTCGCGGCCTTGCCGAGGCGTTCGACGAGCTCCGAGGCCAGGTCCTTGCCGACGATGCCTCGAACACCATCGGTGCCGAAGTAGCGGCGCATGGCCGGCGGACGCTAGCGCTTGCTGAACTGGGGCGCTTTGCGAGCCTTGTGCAGGCCCGCCTTCTTGCGTTCGACGATGCGGGCGTCGCGCGTCAGGAAGCCGGCCCGCTTGAGGGGCTCGCGGAGGTTTGGATCGGCCTCGACGAGCGCCCGCGCGATCCCGTGCCGGACCGCTCCCGCCTGGCCGCTCGGGCCGCCGCCGTGGACGCGAACGCGGACGTCGAACGTGCCTTCGACCCCGGCCACTTTCAACGGCGACATCGCCAGCTCGCGATGCGTGAGGCGCGGAAAGTACTGCTCGACCGTCCGGCCGTTGAACCAGGTGGCGCCGTCGCCGGGACGCAGGATCACGCGCGCGACCGAGGTCTTGCGCTTGCCGGTTCCCTGGTACTGAGCGGCTTCAGCGGTCGCCATCACTTCACCTCCAACGGCTGGGGTGCCTGGGCCTCGTGCGGATGCTCCGGCCCCGCGTAAACCTTCAGCTTCGTCAGCTGCTGTCTGGCGAGACGGTTGCGCGGGAGCATGCCCTTGACCGCCTTACGGATCACTTCGGTCGGCCGGCGCTCGAGCTCGTCGCGAAGAGGGCGGCTGCGGAGGCCGCCTGGATAGCCGGAGTGGCGGTGGTAGAGCTTGTCGTCGAGCTTGGTGCCCGTCACGGCGATCTTCGCGGCATTAACGACAACCACGAAGTCGCCGGTGTCGACGTGCGGCGTGTACTGCGGCTTGCGCTTGCCACGCAGTGTGTCGGCGATCTGGGTCGCCAAGCGGCCGAGCGTCTGGCCCTCAGCGTCAACCAGGTACCAGCGGCGCTCGATCTCGCCGGGCTTTGCGTTCCAGGTCTTTTGCATGGAAACGGCGGACTGCACGTCCGCCGGCCGCGAATCGTAGCAATCCGGCGCGGAATTCCCCGGCCCCGCCGTGGCTGGGGTGCCGGACGTACGGAGCGCCTGTGGCCGTGGCGGCCACCCGGCCGATCGCGAGCACGCGGCGTCCTTCGGCGAGGCCCTGGACGAACCGAATGCCGGCCTCGACCTCGGCGCGGGTCGGCCGGCGGTTCGACGTCTCGGTGCCGGGGTGCGTGGGGACGGCGTTCCAGCAGAGCGTCTCGGTCTCGAGGCCGAGCTCGGCGAGGACGGCGCGCACGATCGTCGCCGTCGCCTCGGCCGGGCCAGCGCCCGTCAGCTGGCGCTCCGACGTGAACGGGACGCCGCTGACCCGCGCGCCGCGGTAGCCGGGCGCCTCACCGACCAGGAGGAGCGCGGCGGCCTCGCGGGCGTCGAGATAAGCCGCGAGGCGCCGCCTCAGCAGCGCGGCGCGCGGGCCTTCCCGGTAGAAGTTGAACGTGGCGCCGATCTCGGCTGCGGCCAGTTCCTCGACGAACCTCACCGTTCGGACTCTGACGGACGGCGGCCAGCAGCCGCTCGAGATCGCCCACGCGATCGCGGACTGGCTCGCCGACGCGCGCGAGTCGCTCGACCTGGCGCAGTACGACTTCCACCTGCTGCCGGAGACGGCGGCGGTGGTCGGAGGCGCGATCCGAGCGGCGTCGGCGCGCGGAGTCGCGCTGCGGATCCTCTACAACATCGACCATCGAAATCCGATCCCCGTTCCGCCGCCGCCGGAGCCGGACGTGGAGCTGATCGGATCGCTGGGTGTCCCGGCCAAGGGAATCGCTGGGGTGCCCGATCTGATGCACCACAAGTACGTCGTCCGCGACGGTGCGGAGGTCTGGACGGGCTCCACCAACTGGACGGACGACTCCTGGTCGCGGCAGGAGAACGTCATCGCCGTCGTCGAGTCCGAGGAGCTGGCGGCCCTGTTCCGACGGGATTTCGACGAGCTCTGGGAGAAGGGGCTCGTTGAGGAGAGCGGGTTCGTTCCGCCCGCACGCGTCCACGTCGAGGGGGTGCTGGTTCGCCCCTGGTTCACGCCGGGCTACGGCGGGGATCTCTCACACCGGATCGCCCGCGTCATCGCACGGGCGCGGCGGCGCGTGCGGATCTGCTCACCGGTGATCTCGTCGTCCTCGGTGCTCGGGACGCTCGCTCAAGTCGTCTCGGATGGGAAGGTCGACATCGCGGGTTGCGTCGACGCGACGCAGGTCGCGGAGGTGGTCTCGCAGTGGCGCGAGAACGGCAACGTCGCGTGGAAGCTGCCGCTGCTGCAACAGGTGCTGAGCGGCGCCTTCACGGGCAAGCGGTCGACGCCTTACGGCGACGGCACCGTCCACGACTTCATGCACGCGAAGATCGTCGTAGCCGACGACGTCGTCTTCACGGGCTCGTTCAACCTCTCGCGCTCGGGCGAGCAGAACGCCGAGAACGTGCTGGAGATCCATGACCCGGCGCTGGCCGAGCACCTCGGCGCGTACGTGGACGAGGTGCGTCGCCGCTACCCGCCGGTTCAGCTCCCGGCCTGAGTTTGCCCTTCCGGACGGTTCTCTGACCCCGCGGGTCGGCGAACCGTCACGGTTTTGTTGCAGTTGCCATGTCCGCTTGCGGCAGTTCGAGTGGACAGTCCACCGCGGAGTGCGCAACGGCCGCGGGCCGAGGCGACCACGAGCCGCCCGCGAAGTTACTCCCACTCGATCGTCGAAGGCGGCTTCGACGAAAGATCCAGAGCAACACGGTTGACGGCCGGGATCTCGTTGACGATCCGGCTCGAGATCGTCTCGAGCAGCTCGTAGGGCAGCCTCGCCCAGTCCGCCGTCATCGCGTCCTCCGAGGTGACGGCCCGGATCACGATCGGGTACGCGTACGTCCGCTCGTCGCCCTGCACTCCGACCGAGCGGATCGCCGGCAGCACCGCGAAGCACTGCCACAGTTCGCGGTAGAGCCCGGCGCGTCTGATCTCCTCGAGCAGGATCGAGTCGGCCTCGCGCAGGATCTCGAGCCGCTCGCGTGTGACCTCGCCAATGATCCGAATCGCCAGGCCCGGCCCCGGGAACGGGTGCCGCCAGACCATCCGCTCGGGCAGGCCGAGCTCCGCGCCGACCCGCCGCACCTCGTCCTTGAACAGCAGTCGCAGCGGCTCGACGAGCTCCATCTCCATGTCGGGCGGCAGACCGCCGACGTTGTGGTGCGACTTGATCTTCGCAGCGACTCCCTCGGTGCCGCCCGACTCGATGACGTCCGAGTAGAGCGTGCCTTGCACGAGGTAGCGCAGGGCTCCCAGCTTCTGCGCCTCCGCCTCGAAGACGCGGATGAACTCCTCGCCGATGCGCGCCCGCTTCTCCTCGGGATCGTCAACGCCCTCGAGCCGCGCGAGGAACCGCTCGGCCGCGTCGACGTGGACGAGCGGCACGTGGAAGTGCCCGCGGAACGTCTCGACCACTTGCGCAGCCTCGTCCTTGCGTAGCAGCCCGTGGTCGACGAAGACGCAGGTGAGCTGGTCGCCGACCGCCTTGTGGACGAGCAGCGCCGCAACGGCCGAGTCAACGCCGCCGCTGAGCGCGCACAGGACGCGCTCCGACCCAACCTGGGCGCCGATCCGCTCGACCTGCTCCTCGATCACAGCCGCCGCCGTCCAGGTCGCGGGCGCGTCGGCGACCGCGTAGAGGAAGTTCTTCAGCACCTCTGTCCCCGACGGCGTGTGCACCACCTCCGGGTGGAACTGGAGGCCGTAGAGCCCACGGTCGGGATCCTCGAACGCAGCGATCGGCGTCGTCTCCGAGCCCGCCACAACGCGCGCGCCGGTGGGCGGGGCCGTCACCGAGTCGCGGTGGGACATCCAGGTCGTCTGCTCCTCGGCCAGGCCGGCGAAGAGGGCGCCCTCGTGGACTCGAACCTCCGTCTTCCCGAACTCCGAGATGCCCGTCCGCTCGACTGTGCCGCCTAGGTCCTGCGCCATCAACTGCATGCCGTAGCAGATGCCGAGCGTCGGCACGCCCAGCCGGTAGAGGCCCGGGTCGACGCGCGGCGCGCCGTCCGCGTACACGGACGCGGGCCCGCCGCTGAGCACCACCGCGAGTGGGTTCCGCGCCCGCAGCTCGTCGGCAGAGACGCTGTGGCCGATGAGCTCGGAATAGACCCGGCACTCGCGGACGCGGCGCGCGATCAGCTGCGAATACTGGCCGCCGAGGTCGACGACCAGCACAGGCCGTTCCTCCCCCGTCGGCTCGGGGGTTGGCAGGCGGACGACTTCGCCCATGTTCAGCTGCGGCGGTAGTTCGGGGCGTCCGCGATCGTCGTCATTCCGTGCGGGTGGCTTTCGAGCAATCCGGCGCCGGTGATCCGGACGAAGGTCGCGTCCTTCATCTGCTCGATCGTCGCGGCGCCGCAGTAGCCCATCGCCTGCCGCAGGCCGCCTACGAGCTGGTGGAGCACATTCGCGACCGGGCCCTTGTACGGCACGCGGCCCTCGATCCCCTCGGGGACGAGCTTGTCGACGTCCTCGACGTCTCCTTGGAAGTAGCGGTCCTTTGAAAACCCGCGCGCCTTCATCGCGCCGAGCGAGCCCATGCCGCGGTACTCCTTGAAGCGCTCGCCGCCAGCGAGGATCACCTCGCCCGGCGCCTCGTCCGTTCCGGCCAGGAGCCCGCCGGTCATGACCGTGTCGGCGCCGGCCGCGATCGCCTTGGCCACGTCGCCCGAGGACGAGAGCCCGCCGTCGCCGATCACCGGCACGCCGTGCGGCTCAGCCATACGGGCACAGTCGTAGATCGCCGTCACCTGGGGCACGCCGACGCCGGCGACGACGCGGGTGGTGCAGATCGCCCCCGGCCCGATCCCCACCTTGATCGCGTCCGCGCCGGCGTCGATCAGCGCCTCGGCGCCTTCGGGGGTCGCGATGTTACCCGCGACAACTTCGCCGTCGCAGCGTGCCTTCAGGCGGCGCACCATCTCGACGACGTTCTGCGAGTGGCCGTGCGCGGTGTCGACAACCAGCACGTCTGCTCCGGCCTCGGCCAGCGCGGCGGCGCGATCGTCGGCATCGGGGCCGACGCCCACCGCGGCGCCGACGCGCAGACGCCCCTGCTCGTCCTTCGTCGCGCGCGGAAACTCGATCTGCTTGCGGATGTCCTTGACGGTGATGAGGCCTTTCAGCCGGCCGTCCGCGTCCACCACCGGGAGCTTCTCGATCTTGTGCCGGTGCAGGATCGCCCGCGCCTCCTCGAGAGTCGTCCCGACCGGCGCGGTGACCAGGTCGCGGTCGGTCATCAACGCCGAGACGGGCTGCTCGCCGCCCTCGTCTCGGAAACGCAGGTCCCGGTTCGTCAGGATCCCGACGAGCCTGCCGTCCTCGTCCGTGATCGGCACGCCCGAGATGTGGTACCGCGCCATCAGATCGAGCGCCGCGGCCACAGGTGCCGCGGGCGGCAGCGTCACCGGCTCGACGATCATCCCCGACTCGGAGCGCTTGACCTTGTCGACCTCGGCGACCTGCTCCTCGATCGAAAGGTTGCGGTGGAGGATTCCCAGCCCGCCCTCGCGCGCGAGCGCGATCGCCAGGCGCGCCTCGGTGACGGTGTCCATCGCAGCCGAGACGATCGGGATCTCGAGCGAGATGCCGCGCGTCAAGCGCGTCGCGGTCGAGACCTCGTTCGGCAGCACGGCCGACTCGGCGGGCACCAGGAGGACGTCGTCGAAGGTCAGGCCCTCGCGCGCGAACTTCCGATCG
>JBKOUJ010000026.1:0-1610 GCA_046723355.1 Actinomycetota bacterium
GCCTGAAAGAGGACAGGAGACGCATAACGCGTGAGCCCCCATACGGTTTTCTCCGAGATCATTAGAACAAATAGGGAACTTATGTCAACACGCCAGCCGGCAATACTCGATGTATCGCGACCCCGCTCCGACTGCACGTGATGCGGTTAGTCGGCAGGCGGCCGACATGAGACGACCGGTGAGCCCCCTAAGGAACATCTGAACAAGCAGCTGGCTATTGTGACAAGGGCATGGAAAGCTCGTCAGCCGATTACCGGAGATCCTGGGAGAGCAGCGGCTTGCGCCCGGAGTGCCATGGGGGAAGCCTCCGGCATTGATGAGCCTGAGATCGACAAGCTCGGGACACATTACGCCTGCTGACAGCGCAATAGATGCCGACGCGCCATAAACAGATTGGCCAACGCGCAAGTCACGACCAGGCGGTGGGTGTTCTTCGCCAGTCCGCGATAGCGCACCTTGACGAAACCGAACACCCGTTTGATGACCCCGATCGGGGGTTCAACCCTGGCACGCACCTTTGACTTGGTACGGTTCTTGGCCCGCTCGGTCTCGTCCACGACACCGCGATGGCGATAGCGGCGATTGATGAAGTCGCTCGCCCTTGGCGCATTCTGCCTGATGACCGACCTCTGACCGCGATACGCCTGATCACCCCATACCCGGGTCTCTCGCCCATGCAACAGAGCCGGCAATACCGCACTGTCGGCGACATTGGCTGGCGTCGCCGTCACCGCATGGATCAGCTTGCTGCGGCTGTCGACCCCGAAATGCCCCTTCATTCCAAAGTCCCACTGCTTGCCCTTCTTGGTCTGATGCATCTCGGGATCGCGCGCCTTGTCGGCATTCTTGGTCGAAGATGGCGCATTGATGATGGTCGCATCGACAATCGTGCCGGTGGCCACCTTCAGTCCCTTCGCCGCCCGGTGCCGCTGCACCTCATCGAACAGACGCCGGCCCAAATCATGCTCCTCGAGCAGGTGGCGGAAGCGGCACACTGTCGTCTCGTCCGGCACCGGCTCGCGGCCGAGGTCGAGGCCAACAAAACGCCGCATCGCTTGCGAATCGTAAAGCGCTTCTTCCACCGCCGGATCCGACAGATTGAACCATTGCTGCAGAAAGTAGATCCGCAGCATCCGCTCCACCCCGACCGGCGGGCGGCCATTGCCTGGCTTGGGATAAAAAGGTTCGATCAGCGCACACAACGCCGACCACGGCACGACCCGGCCCATCTCATCGAGAAAGGCCGTCCGTCGCGTCGTCTTGGCGTAGCGCTCGAACCCCACTGTCGCCAGCGTTAGCTGCTTCATTGCCCCCCGCCCATGCGCAGCACTTCATCCCGCTACCAATTATATCGCGATCCTTGGCAGGCCGCTTTTGCAGACCTTCCCTAGCCTCGGGACGCAGCGCATAGACCCGCACTGGCCGGGGGATGTTCTTGACTTGCTGCTCGCCTAGGTCCTCAAGCGGATAGGGTAGTTTGTACCGGATGTGATCCCGCACTGTTCGTGAGATGCAGATCCCACCGGGTTTGGCCAAGGTTTCTAACCACGCCGCGACGTTAACACCGACGCCGAATATATCGTATGGCTCGACAATAACGTCGCCAAGGT
>JBKOUJ010000132.1:0-8149 GCA_046723355.1 Actinomycetota bacterium
GGTGGGCGCTCTGATGACGTCAACTCTTGCGTCGGCTGCCGGGCCACCTCCCAACCTCAACGTCACCGCCATGCCCGGGAACGAGGCGGAGGACGCGATCGCGGTGAATCCGACGAACCCGTCGAACGTCGTAGCTATGTCGACGTTGCCGGACGTCGTGGCAGGTCTCGCGGTCGGTGTCACCACCAATGGGGGCGCCACCTGGCAGCGACGCGTGATCGGCGCCGCCGGCGATCCGCTCGGCGAGATCTGCTGCGACGAGCAGCTCGCCTGGGACCGGTTCGGGAACCTCTGGATGACCTACCTCGTCAACACGAACGGCGACGTGTTCGTCGCGCTCTCCACCGACGGGGGCGCGTCGTTCACGAAGGTGGCCGACCTCCAGACGAAGTTCGGTGACCAGCCTTCGATCGCGGTCGGGCCGAACAGTGTCTGGGTCAGCTTTACGGCGTCACCGGGGAAGCAGATCCAGGCATTCGGAGCAAGCGTCACCGGACTCGGCAGTTTCGGCACGTTCACCGCGCCCGAGAACGTCCCCAGTCCCGGCAATGGTGATTACGGCGATACCGCCGTGGGTCCCGCCGGCCAGGTGATGGTGACGTACCAGAACACGGTGAACGGACAAGGGGGAGCAGACATCTACACGGCTGTCGATCCGGACGGCATTGGTGCGGCGGGCTTCGCGAAGCCTGTGCTCGCCGCTCATAGCCACGTCGGCGGTTTCGACTTCATCCCCGCGCAGCCCGATCGCTCGGTCGACGTCGAGGCGAATCTCGCGTGGGATCGAAGCGGAGGCGCCCACACGGGCCGCGTGTACCTGATCTGGACGCAGGAGCCGAAGAATGAAAGCGACGACACCGACATCATGCTCCAGCACTCCGACAACGCCGGCGCGACGTGGTCAACGCCGGTCAGGCTGAACGACGACAGGACGGCGAACAGCCAGTTCAATCCCGCGATCGCGCTCGACCAGACGAGCGGCAACGTCGCGATCTCGTGGTACGACACCCGCAACGACCTTGGGAGCGGTGGGAGCGGAGACACCGACGGCATTCCGAACGACGACTTCCAGATCTGGGCGACGGACTCGACGAACGGCGGCGCGACGTTCGCACCAAACTTCCAGGTCAGCGCCGGGACGTCGAACGCGATCGACGCGGGTAGCTTCTTCGACACGGGCGACTACACCCACGCTGCGTTCGTCGGCGGCACGTTCTGGCCGGCTTGGTCGGACAACTCGAACAGTACGGGCGACAACCCGGACGGGACGTTGCATCAGTTCGACCTCTATACGGCGAAGATCTCGATCCCCTAGCCCGACGGCGTTAGACACCGGGGGCGGGTCAACGGCGCGCCCGGCCGGGCCGTGCATGATCGAGTCGTGCGGCTCTCAGCATGACGAGCTTCATCACCGACCACGGGCTGCCACTTCTCTTCTTGGCAGTCATGATCGAGTCGTTCGGGATTCCGGTTCCCGGCGAGACGGCGCTGATCGCCGTCGGCGTGCTCGCATCGGAGGGCCACTACTCGATCACGTCGGTGATCGCGGTTGCGGCGGCGGCCGCCATCGTCGGCGACAATCTCGGCTACTGGCTGATCGGGCGCGTCGGTGGGCGGGCGCTCTTCAGGCGCTGGCGCTGGCTGAGCCACTACAGCGACCGCGTCCTCCCGCGCGCGGAGTCGCTCATGGCGCGCTACGGAGGCGCGGCGGTGTTCTTCGGCCGGTTCGTCGCGATTCTTCGCTACACGGTTGCGTGGGTGGCCGGCCTCTCGCGCATGCCCTGGTGGCGATTCCTGTTCTGGAACGCGGCAGGCGCCGTCTGCTGGGCAACAGCGGTCGGCCTGACCGCCTACTACGGCGGGAAGGCCGTCGCCGACGCGATCGCGCGCTACGGGCTCTACGCCGGAATCGTCATCGTGGCCGCGATCGTCGTCGGCTGGCTCGTCGTTCGCTTCGCGCGCACGCGAGTCGAGAGACGGTTGTGAACCTGCGATGATCGGCGGGCAATGGGCCTCGTCTCGGTAGGAAGCTTCTCGACCCGCGCGGAAGCGGAGATCGTCCAGGGCCGACTCGCCGCGTCGGGCATCGAATCGACGATCGAAGCGGACGATGCCGGCGGCGCCTACAACGTGCTCTCGGGCAGCGCGTACGTGCTCGTCGACGAGAGCGACCGCAAAGCGGCCTCCGAGATCCTCGGCGAGACCGAAGGCGCCTGAAAGAGACCGCACTGGAGACCGAGCGCCTCGAGCTTCGCCTGCTCTCGGAGGACGACCTCGAGGCGTGGACCGATTTTCTCGGCGACGCGGAGGCGACGCGGCTGCTGCACACACCCGAGCCGGTCCTCGACCCAGAGCGCGTGCTCACCGGGCTCCGCCGCTGGGTCGCGCTGACCGAGGGCCCGATCGGGATGTACGCGCTCGTCGAGCGCGGGAGCGGCGAGACGGTCGGCTTCGTCGGATTCGTCAATCGGGAGCTCGACTGGGCGGACGAGATCGAGCTCGGCTGGCTGATCCGCCGTGCCCACTGGGGCCGTGGCTACGCGACCGAAGCGGCACGCGCCCTGCGACCGCTCGTGCCGGGACGGATCGTGTCGATGATCCGCGTCGAGAACGAGGCGTCGGCAAACGTCGCCCGGAAGCTCGGAATGAGCATCGAGCGGGAGCTCGACTACTACGGTTTCAGGACCCACGTCTGGGTGAGCCCGGCCGCCGAACAGGTCTAAGTCTGTCGCACCGGCAGCTCGACCCGGAACGATGCGCCGCCTCCGGGGTTGTCCTCGACCCATGCCCGACCGTGATGCACCGCAGCGAACTGTGCGACCAGGGCCAGCCCGATGCCTGCGCCGGGTAGGGATTCGTGGGCGTCGCCGCGGTTGAACAGCTCGAACACGCTCTCGCGCTCGTGGTCGGGGACGCCGTCGCCGCGATCGTCGACGCTGAGCAGGAACATTTCGCCCTCTGCCGCTACGCGGACGCGCACTTCCGTGCCGGGCGGGGTGTGCTTGATCGCGTTTGCCAGCAGGTTCTCGACGATCCGTTCGAGCCTGGCGGCGTCGACCTCGGCGACGACCGGTTGCGCGTCGATCTCGACCCGGCGGCCGTCCTGCCCGTAACCGTCGGCGACGTGGTGCACGAGCGCGGCGACATCCGTCGTCCGGAACTTGGGCCCGGCCGAGCCGTACCTGAGCCGGTCGAGGTCGAGCAGGTCCGAGAGCAGGCGATCCAGCTTCTCGGCCTGCTCGACGAGATGGCCGACGATCTCGTCGCGTGTCTTCCCAACCAGCCCCGCGCCGCGCTCCTTGAGCGTCAGCGCGAAGCCGAGAATCGAGGTCAGCGGCGTCCGCAGCTCGTGCGAGACGGTTGAGAGGATGTTCTCTCGGAGCTGCTCGAGCCCCTTGGCGTCGGTGATGTCTTGGGACGTGCCGACCATGCGCACCGGCACACCCGCCGCGTCGACGATCACGCGACCGCGCGCATGGACCCAACGAGCGGTGCCGTCTCCCCGGACGACCCGGTGCTCCAAGCTGAAGGGCTTCGCGTCGCCAAGGGCTCGCGTCACCGTTGCGCGCACGAGCTCGCGGTCGTCCGGATGGACATGCTCGAGGTAGGAGTCGATCCTGATCCGGGCGACCGAATCGAGCCCGTAGATCCGGAAGAGCTCGTTCGACCAGCTGATTCGGTCGTCGGCGACCGTCCATTCCCAGCTGCCGATGTGGGCCAGCTCCTGCGCCTCCTCGAGGTTCGCGCGCTCGCGATCGAGGCTCTCGAGAGCCCTCTTCCGCTCCGAGAGCGCCGCGCCGAGAATGAGCAAGCTGAGCATCATGGCCGCGAGCAGTCCTTCCGCAACTTGGACGACCTCGGTGGCGGTGTCACCCCCGAGCGGCGTCGTCCCGTCGATCGCCCCCTTGATCGCGAGCACGGAAACAACGAAGCCGCCGGTGACGGCTCCTCGCTGAGCGAACCGGAGCGACGCCCACACGAGGAGGGGAAAGAGCAGGTGCGGGTACCGCCAGTAGCCGTGCAGGAATACAAACCAGCTCACAGCGGTGACGAGACCGAGCAGGGCGAGCGCCTCGACGAGGTCGGCTCGACGGGGCTTCCAGAGGGACGTGGAGAGCCAGAAGAGCAGCAGCGGGGCCACGACCAGGATGCCCATCGCATCGCCGCTCCACCAGAGGAACCATTCGGAGTCGTAGGAGCCGGACAGGTTCCCGGAGACCCAGAGGGTCGTGGACCCGTTCGTCGCCGCGATCGTCGTGCTCAGCCCTGCGGCGAGCAGGACGAGCGCGAGTACGTCGCGGATGCGTCCGAGCCTCGGATTGAATGCCGCGGCGCGGAGCAGCGCCGCGCCGACCAGGGGTTCCAGCGTGTTGCCGACGGCGATGAAGGCGGCGACGGGCAGCGACGCGCCGGTCGTCGCGTTGGCGACGAGCGCGCCGATTGCGACCGCCGGCCAGAGCTGGGGGCCGAGGAGAACGAGCGCACCCAGGGCGATCCCGCTGGGGGCCCACACGGGCGTGACGACGCCGTGCGCAACGGACAGCTCGATCCCGAGTTTTGCTGTGCCGATGTAGAGGCCGGTAACCACCGCGGCCCCGACTGGATAGAGCGCCGGGCCGCACCGGGGATATCTACGGCGGATCGCTTCGGCCAGCCTGCCCTCGAGGTGCGGAAGGTGCCGGTTCATAGCCCTGTCACCGTACGGAACCGGGCTGGAATTTCAAGGAAACGCGGTGAGATGACGATGCAGTTCCGGTGTTTCGGATCGCCCAAGCCCAGGTATCGCCAAAACGGAGTCTCGTGTTCGCCCAATTGCCAGTACCGATCGTCGTCTCGCGCGGGGCGCTCGTCCCCGTCGTCGTCTTCGCGCTGATCTTCATGGGACTGAGCGGCGTCTCCGGGGCAGGCGCTCTGGCGACCGTGGCGGTCGTCGGTGGCCTCGGGGGCGCCCTCTCGCTGATCGTCCATGAGCTCGGGCATGTCAGCGTTGCGCGAAAGCTCGCGGGCGTGCGGACCGAGAAGGTGGTCGTCATGTCGCTCGGCGCGGCCGCTCACTTCGACGGCAGCTACCGCACCGGCCGCGAGCAGGTGCGCATGGCGCTCGGCGGGCCGCAGGCCTCCTTCGCGTTTGCGCTGGCTCTCGGCGCCCCCGTCTTCCTTCCGGCGCCCTTCCTGCTGAAGGTCGCCCTGCTCGGACTCGCGCTCCTGAACGTGGCGATCGGCGCGCTGAGCCTGCTGCCCTTCCACCCACTCGACGGTCACAAGCTGATCGTCGGGCTCGTCTGGTGGGCGGTCGGCTCGGAAGAGGATGCCAGGCGGCTGATCAAGCGTCTCGGCGTGAGCCTGATCGCGGTCGATTTCACCGTCGCCGTCGTCCTGCTGGCGGCGCGGCCGCTGATCGGCGTGACGGTGACCGCCCTCGCAGCCGTCGCGCTCGTGCAGAAGCAGTTCGTCGGGAGGCTGAAACCCCCGAACGAGTGACGATCCGCCGGCTTCGGCTGGCGATCTTTGTTGGGCAATGCGGGACCGGCTTCGTCATGCCCTGCTGAGCGCGGGAATCGCGAGCGGCATCGCAGTCTTCCTTGCGTTCACCTTCTATGAACGGCCAGGGCTGGGGCTTGGCCACTTCTTCTACGTGTCGATCATTCTCGCGGCGCTGGCGACGGGCCCCGCGATCGGCGCGGCGGCCGCCGTCGTCGCAACCGGGATGTTCGCGGCCGGTCTTCTCCTCAACCCCCACATCCCTTCGAAGGAGGTCCTGACGACGAGCACCGCGATCAGGTTCGTCACGTACATGACGGTCGGGGGCGTCACGGGCTACTTCGCCAAGCGGAACCGCGTTCTGATGTGCGAGTTGCAGCTCCTTGCCGAGCGCGACGCCATCACCGGGCTCCCCAACACACGCGCTTTCGAACAGGTGATCGGAGCACGGCTCCTTCATGAGCAGCCGTTCGCGTTGATCGTGGGCGGCGTCGACGAGCTCCCGCGGAACGGCCGCCACACCGCCGACGCAGACGATGGGTTGCGGGAGATCGCCGCGCGGCTGCTCCACTCGCTTCCGCCGGGCGACGACGTGGCGCGCATCGGAGAGGACTCGTTCGCGGTGCTGACCTACGCGGGCAGCGCCACCGAAGCGGGCAAGGTCGCGGCGCACCTACAGCGGGTCCTCGCTGACGACGGGTTCTCGGTCACGTTCGGCTGGGCTGCGTACCCACAGGACGGCGAGAACGCCCTCTCGCTCTACCGTGCAGCGGACGAGCGGCTGTACGCGCGCCGCGTCATCCACCGCCAGTCGTCGGTGATCCCGCTGGCGCCTCCGGCGACCTCGGCCTGACGACGCGCCGCTCGCGGGCGGCCAGCCTGGCGGCGTCGAGCACCTCGAGAGCTGCCACGACCTGATCGGGATCGACCGGCGGGGGCGAGTCCTCGCGCAGCGCGCGAACGACGCCTTCGTAGAAGCGTTGGTAGGCGCCGGGAACGGTCTCGATGCGCCGAGCCTCGTCACCGGTTGCGAGCTCTCCCCAGTGCTCCCCCGACTCGAGGCCCCAGCCGGGTGCGCGCGGGTCGCCGCCGTCCCGCAGCGCGTCCTCCTGGACGTCGAGGCCGTACTTCGTGAAGGAAGCCGCGCTGCCGAGGATGCGGAAGCGCGGGCCCTGCTGCGCCGCGACCGCGCTCATCCACAGGTGCGAGCGGACGCCGGACTCGTGCGTCAACGCCACGAAGGAGTCGTCGTCGGTGCGAGCGCCGGCCCGCCGCGCGTCCAGCTCCGCGTAGACGTGCGCCACAGGGCCGAAGAGCTGGAGCGCCTGGTCGACGAGGTGGCTGCCGAGGTCGTAGACCAGCCCGCCCGCGGCTTCCGGCTCCCCGGACTCCCGCCACCCGCCGGAAAGCTGAGGCCGCCAGCGCTCGAAGTGCGACTCGAAGCGCGCCACCGCCCCGAGCTGGCCGCTCTCCAGAAGCCGCCGGACCGTCAGGAAGTCGCCGTCCCAGCGCCGGTTCTGGAAGACCGTCAGCAGCGTGCCCCGCTCGCGCGCCTCGCCCACGACTGCACGCGCCTCGTCCGCGCTCGCGGCGAGCGGCTTGTCGACGACGACAGCGAGGCCGGAGGCCACGGCGGCGCGGGCGAGCGGGACGTGGAAGCGGTTCGGCGAGGCGACGACCACGAGTCCTAGCTCGCCCGCGCGCTCCCACACGTCCTCGGCCGACGCGAGCAGGATGGCCCCCGGATGCTCGTGCCGGGCCCGCGAGCGCCGTTCCTCGTTCCGGGTGACGATCGCTGCGAGCTCGAGGCCGTCGACGGCGGCGATCAGCGGGGCGTGGAAGACGGCTCCGGCCAGGCCGTAGCCGAGCAACGCGACGCGAATCGGCGGGGCCACCGCCGTGCCAGCCTAATTCAGTGACGTGAAGAAGGTGTCCGTCTCCTCGTACTCCTCGGCCGCGCGGTCCAGGACCGCCACGACGTTGCCCTGCGTCTGACGCGGGCGGTCGTTCCACTCGATCAGGGAATCGGAGTCGACCAGCTTCGCCAGTGCGTGCAGGGCGGTCGCCAGCTCGGGGATCGACAGCTCGCGATCGAGGGACTTTTCACGCTCGAGCACCGCGACGATCGCGCCGAGCACCGACCAGCTCGCGGCTCGGTCGTCCCACGGACTGACCATCGAGCCGGCGGCGTCTCGCGCCTCGGCACCATTGCACCATGCCTTGGCGACCAAGCATCGCGCTTCGCACAGAAGTCGAAGGCCCGCCGCGCCCATGCATGCGCTCCTCCCCCGCACACGTGGGCGTAAACGGGTTCCCCCTGTAGGATCGTGGCAATGGAGGACCGCGCGGAGCGGATCGGGCGGAACGAGGCGCTCTTCCGTGAGGTGAACGAGAACATCGAGCGGATCAGCGCGACGCTCGAGGTCAGCGACGAGAAGCTGAAGATCCTGTGCGAATGCGGGGTGCCGACCTGCCTCGAGCAGCTCGACGTCCCGGTGGCCGACTACGAGAGGGTGCGCGCCGCGTCCACCCTCTTCCTGATCAAGCCGGGCCACGAGCACGCGGACCTGGAGGACGTCGTCGAGGAGCATGACGCCTACCACGTCGTCCGGAAGCGGGACCCTGAGGCCGCGCAGGTGGTCCGCGATCTCGACCCGCGAAGCTAGGA
>JBKOUJ010000056.1:0-2963 GCA_046723355.1 Actinomycetota bacterium
GAAGTAGACGCCGAAGCCGTAGGGCGAGCCGAACCGGTCCTTGAGCTCGCGGAAGAGCTGCTCGTCGTTGACGATCTCCTTCGGCTCGAGCTCGCGGAACAGGTTCCACGTCTCCTCGAGCCGGTTGACCGAGTCGACCGCGGCCTCGCGCGTGTCGGCGCGCCGAGACTCGATGTCGTGGTACATCTCGCGCACCTTCACGAGCCACTGGACGAGCGCGTCGAAGTCCTCCTTCTGGATCTTCCCGTCGGTCCGCAGGCAGAGGTCGCCGACGAGGTCGCGGAGCTCGTCGTCGGATGCCGCCGGGTCCGCCGTCTCGAGGGCCTCGCGGAGCAGGCCCTTGCCGAGCCCTCGTGCCTTCTCGAGCTGCTTCTCGTCGACGCCCTTAACGAGCTCGACGTCGTCCTCGTGGACGGCCCCCTTGGCGTCGAGGAGCCCATCGAGGACGCGGTTGATGTGCTTGGTGACGGCGCCCTTCTTCGAGCCCGTCGCCTTCGCGAGGTCCTTGTACAGCGGGACCAGCGCCGAACGGATCTGGACGGCGACGTTCCCGACCGTCTCCAGCTCCTTCGGCGTCAGCCGCCGGTCGTCCCGGATGGCTGCATTCCGGACGAGCTCGCGGAGCTTCTTCGAATCTTCGGTCGTGATCTCGGGAGCGACCTGGAGGAAGAGGCCGCCGACGAGCTCTCGCGCTTGCTCGAGCGTCGGCAGGCCCTGCTCCTCGGCCCAGTTGGACAGGCCGCGAGCCCAAAAGTCGTCGTCCTCGTCGAAGTTGCGCTCCGTCCCCTTCGTGAAGTAGGTGCGGCGCCGCTTCAGCCGATCCTCGAGCGCGGCGAGCTGCTCGTCGCGGTCGACCATGATCTGCTCGGACTCGGCCTTGACCTTGTCCTCGAGGTCGTTCAGGTCCTTCTGGCGGGCCTCGCCGTCGACCGAGGTGACGATCGAGGCGGCGAAGTACAGCACCTTCTCGAGCTCGCGCGGGGCGATGTCGAGCAGGTAGCCGATGCGGCTCGGGACGCCCTTGAAAAACCAGATGTGCGAGACCGGCGCGGCCAGGTCGATGTGGCCCATCCGCTCGCGGCGGACCTTCTGCCGGGTCACCTCGACGCCGCAGCGCTCGCAGATGATGCCCTTGTAGCGGACGCGCTTGTACTTGCCGCAGTAGCACTCCCAGTCTTTCGTCGGACCGAAGATGCGCTCGCAGAAGAGGCCGTCCCGCTCGGGCTTGAGCGTGCGGTAGTTGATGGTCTCCGGCTTCGTCACCTCGCCGGACGACCAATCGCGAATCTGCTTGCTCGACGCCAGTCCGATCCGGATGGCGTCGAAATCATTGATGTCGATCAAAGCTCTCCTTACTCCTCTACGTCCGCTGGTTCACCGAGTGGCCCGGCTGCCTCTTCCGCCTCTTCCGTTGCAATCACCTCCGGCTCGACCTCGACGTCCGCGAGGTCGCCGAGCGCCTCGTCGGTCGGCACCTTGAGCTCGCCGTCCTGGTCGACGCGCTCCTGGCCCTCCTCGACCTCCTCGGCCGTCGGCTGGCGCGCCGCTGCCCGGAGCGAGCCGGGCGTCAGGTCGATCCCAAGCTCCTCCGCGGCGCGGAGCAGCTCGTCGTCCTCCTCTCGCACCTCGACCTCCTTGCCCTCGTCGGAGAGGACGTGGACGTCGAGCGCGAGCGACTGCATCTCCTTCAGCAGCACCTTGAAGGACTCCGGGATCGACGGCTCGGCGATGTTCTCGCCCTTGACGATCGCCTCGTACGCCTTCACGCGCCCGACGGTGTCGTCGGACTTGATCGTGAGCATCTCCTGAAGCGTGTAGGCCGCGCCGTAGGCCTCGAGTGCCCAGACCTCCATCTCGCCGAAGCGCTGGCCGCCGAACTGCGCCTTGCCGCCCAGCGGCTGCTGGGTTACGAGGGAGTACGGGCCCGTCGATCGCGCGTGGATCTTGTCGTCCACGAGGTGCAGCAGCTTCAGGATGTACATGTAGCCGATCGTGATCGCCTGTTCGTAGGGCGCGCCGGTCTTGCCGTTGAAGAGGCGCACCTTGCCCGAGCAGCGGCGGCCGGCCGGCTGCTTCGGATCGACGACGAACTTGATCGGCGAGTCGGGGTTCTGCTCGACCCACTTCATCAGCGCCTTGTCGACGTCCTCTTCGCTGGCTCCGTCGAAGACCGGAGTCGCGATCGGCTGCGCCTCGCCGTCGCCGTTCTCGCTGAAGACACCGCGAGCGGCGGCCCAGCCGAGGTGCGTCTCGAGGATCTGGCCGATGTTCATCCGGCTCGGCACGCCGAGCGGATTGAGGACGACGTCGACCGCGGTGCCGTCCTCTAGGAAGGGCATGTCCTCCTCCGGCACGATCCGGGCGATCACGCCCTTGTTGCCGTGGCGGCCGGCGAGCTTGTCGCCTTCCGCGATCTTGCGCTTTTTCGCGACGTAGACGCGGACGAGCTCGTTTACGCCCGGCGAGAGGTCGTCGCCGGCATCGCGCGAGAACGTCTTGACGTCGATCACCTTGCCACCCTCGCCGTGCGGGACCTTCAGCGAGGTGTCGCGGACCTCGCGCGCCTTCTCCTTGAAGATCGCGCGGATCAGCTTCTCCTCGGCGGTCAGCTCGGTCTCGCCCTTCGGCGTCACCTTGCCGACCAGCAGGTCGCCGGACCCGACCTCGGCGCCGATCCGAACGACGCCGCGCTCGTCGAGGTCCTTGAGCGACTCCTCCGAGCGGTTCGGGATGTCGCGCGTGATCTCCTCATCGCCGAGCTTCGTCGAGCGAGCGTCGATCTCGTACTCGTGGATGTGGATCGAAGAGAGCAGGTCCTCCTTGACCAGCCGCTCCGAGATCACGATCGCGTCCTCGAAGTTGAAGCCCTCGAACGGCATGAACGCGACGAGCAGGTTCGCGCCGAGCGCGAGCTCGCCGCTGTCGGTCGAGCTGCCGTCTGCCAGGACCTGGCCCGCGCTGAC
>JBKOUJ010000138.1:0-16522 GCA_046723355.1 Actinomycetota bacterium
CTCGGAGCCGAGGATGTCGTCGTCGGTCGTGCCGCACCGGAGCTCCGCGGGCCCGACGTGCTCACACTGCCGCAGCTCGCAGAGCTCCTGCAAGTGGACGAGAAGACCGTGCGCTCACTGGCAACGGCAGGCGACCTCCCCGGCCGCAAGCTCGGCCGCCACTGGCGCTTCTCGCGCCAGGCAGTGCTCGACTGGCTTGCGACGCCGGAGCGCAAGCGCCACACGGCCGGCTTCGAGGGCTAGTACTCGAAGAAGCCGCGGCCGCTTTTCCGGCCGAGACGCCCTTCTCGCTGCATTTCGAGCAGCCGCTCCGGCGGCTTCATACGCTCCTCGCGGAGCTTGTCGTAGAGCGCCTCGGACGCGTGGACGTGGACGTCGATTCCGACGAGGTCCACGAGCGCGCACGGCCCCATCGGCCAGCCCGCTCCGTTCGTCATCGCTTTGTCGAGATCGGCCGGTGTCACGCCGGCCTCGTCGAGGACCCGGATGCAGTCGTTCAGGAGCGGAATCAGGATCCGGTTGACGATGAACCCGGGGGTGTCGTTGCAGTTGACCGGTTGCTTGCCGGCGCTCTCGGCCCATTCGTAGGCCGCGCGCACCGCCTCATCCGAGCTCCTGGGCGCCCGAACGATCTCGACCAGGGGCAGCACCGGCGCGGGGTTGAAGAAGTGCATCCCGACAACCCGCTCCGGCCGCTCGGCCGCCTCGGCGATCTCGCCGACCGAGAGCGCCGACGTGTTCGTCGCGAGGATCGCGTCGGGGCGCGTGATGCGGTCGAGCTCGGCGAAGACCTCGCGCTTGAGCGGCAGCTCCTCGAGCACGGCCTCGATGACAAGGTCGCAGTCGGCGAAGTCGGCCAGTTCGGTCGTCAGCGTCAGCCGCCCGAGCGCGGCGTCGCGCTCTTCGGCGGTCATCCGTTCCTTCTCGACCGCGCGCCCCAGGTAGTGCTCGATCGTCCCGCGCCCGCGCTCCGCGAGCTCCATCGACACCTCCCGACCGACCGTCTCGCAGCCGGCGTGGACACTCACCTGCGCGATGCCGGCGCCCATGGTGCCGAGACCGACCACCCCCACCTTGCGAATCGCCATGGCCCGCGATCCTAGGGGACGTGCGGAATCAGCCGCTCCGACTCGACGACGATGACGGTCATTCCGCTGTCGCTGCCGGACTCGTGCTCCTCGCCGGCGCTCCAGTGCACCGCGGTGCCCGCAGAGACCGGCACCCGCTCATCGTTCGGGCCGCGCACCCACCCTTCTCCGTCGACGACTGCGAAGACCTGGTCGACCGAGGCCGGGTGCCGCCCCAGGACGCCGCCGGCCGCGAGCCTGATGCAGACCACGTGGGCGTCTCCGTCGGGAAGCGTCAGCGGTACCGCAGTTGCACCGCGACTCTCGAAACCGCGGATCTCGAAACCCTGCCTGCTGCCGAAGCCGAAGATCTTCACGTGACCGCCTCGATCAGCTCGCTGGCGCGCCCGAACTGCTCCGCGCTCAGGCGGATGTGGGAGTGCCGCCACAGGCTCTGCGGGAAGATGCCGGCCTCCTCGACTGCGGGCGCGCGCTCGAGGTCCGTCACGACAGCAAGCGGCTGTATCGGGAAGCGCCAGGACCAGCGGTCGCGCGGGTCGTGCTCGGGCTCGCCCACGATCTCCGCCACACCGAAGATCGCCTGCCAAACCGACGCGTAGAGGATCGCGCGGTCGCCCGGTTCGACGGACGGTCGCTTAGAGGACGACTGCGTCCGGATCGACTCCGGGTCGATGCGGCGCGCGAGAGGCTTGCTTCCCAGTCCGCGGAGAAGCAGCCAGTACGTCACGGCGCAAGTGTCCCACTAGACTGGCCTCGTGGCCACGACTGCGACCGAAAAACGCCTGCTGATCGGTGGCGAGTGGATCGAAACGGGCGACTGGATCGAGGTCAAGTCGCCGTACTCAGACCAGAGCGTCGCGCGCGTTGCGAAGGCCGGCGCGGACGAGACGCGGTGGGCGATCGATGCCGCCGATGCGGCGCTCGCCGAGCCATTGCCGGCGCACAGGCGAGCTGAAATCCTCGTCAAGGTCGCCGGCTACCTCGGCCGCCGCCACGACGAGGTGGCGCGCCAGATCTCCGACGAGGCCGGCAAGCCGATGAAGGCTGCGCGCGTCGAGGCGCGGCGCGCCATGTCGACGTACACGTTCGCAGCGGTCGAGGCGCGGAAGCTCGCCGGCGACGTCGTGCCGATGGACGCCTCGCAGGCCGGCGAGGGCAAGCTCGCCTTCACTCTGCGGAAGCCGATTGGCGTCGTCGGCGCGATCTCGCCGTTCAACTTCCCGCTCAACCTCGTCGCGCACAAGCTCGCGCCCGCGCTTGCTGCCGGATGTCCCGTCGTGCTCAAGCCGGCCAGCCAGACGCCGTTGTCCGCCCTGCTGCTCGCCGAGCTGGAGACCGAGGCAGGGCTGCCGCCGGGGTGGCTCAACGTCCTCGTCGGGCCCGCGTCGGAGATCGGCGACGTTCTGATCGAGGACGAGCGTGTCCGGGCGATCACGTTCACCGGCTCCGGCACAGTCGGCTGGAAGCTCGCCGAGCGCGCGCCGCAGAAGAAGGTCAACCTCGAGCTCGGCAACTCGACGCCGGCGATCGTGGCGGCGGACGCGGACATCGAGGCCGCCGCACAGGCGATGGCGGCGAACGCGTTCTCGTTCGCGGGCCAGAGCTGCATCTCCGTGCAGCGGATCTATGTGGAGGCGCCGGCGTACGACTCGTTCCTCGAGCGCTTCCTGCCAAAGGTCGAGGCGCTGAAGGTCGGCGATCCGGCGGACGAGGAGACCGATGTCGGCCCGGTGATCGACGACGACGCCCGCGAACGGATCCTTGCCTGGGTCGAGGAGGCCCGTTCCTCCGGCGCCCGCGTCCTGACCGGCGGCGACACGGACGGCGAATTGATCAAGCCGACGGTGATCGCAGATGCCGGCCCCGAGCTGAGGGTCAACTGCGAGGAGGTCTTCGGCCCGGTCTGCACCGTCACCTCGGTCGGCACCATCGACGAGGCGCTCGAGCTCGCGAACGGCACCCGCTACGGCCTCCAGGCCGGGATCTTCACGGCGGGTCTCGAGACTGCCCTCCGCGCCGCGCAGGAGCTCGAGTTCGGGGGCGTCACCGTCAACGAGGCGCCGACGTTCCGCGCCGACCAGATGCCCTACGGGGGTGTGAAGGACTCGGGCAACACGCGCGAAGGGCCTGCGTACGCGGTTCGCGAACTAACAGAGGAGCACCTGGTCGTCATAAACCTCTAGGAGGGCCTGGCGAAACAGCGTCTGTGCCGCCGAGCCGCGCTGGTCGCCCGCTGGCGACGAGCACCGTGCCGCCAGACCCTCCAGCGGGTTTGGACGGGCGGATGCCGGGAACCAGAAGGCCATGCTCGCCCTTGCGCTCGTCCTCATCGTGGTCGGCATCATCTTGTTGTTCTTCCTGACCTACGTCGGCGTCGTCGTCGGGATCATCGGCGCGATCCTGTTCATCGCCTTCTTGTTCGGCCTCGGCCGCGGAGCCGACCGCACACAGCCGCACCAGTTCTAGAAGGACCAGGGGCCGCCCGAACCCGCTGCTACAGTCGGCTTCGTGCCGCGACTTCCCCTGCCCGGGCGCCATAGGCGGAAGAGCAGCCCGCAGGAGCCCGACTCCGCACAGTCCACCCCCGCACCCCCACGTCCGATTCGCCGCGCGAGCTCGCCCGGCGCACTCCGGCGGGAGCGGCGCGCGATTCTGAAGGCGCGCGAGGAGCTGCTTCGCGATCTCGGCGGCCTGGCGATGGAGATGTACCGCCGGGAGCAGTTCAGGGAAGACCTGCTGAGCGAGCACGCCCGGGACATCGCCAATCTCGAGGCGCGGCTCCACGAGCTCGACTCGATGCTTGCCGCTGCCGCAGCCGGGCGGCGTACGACTGCGAGCCGCTGCGAGTGCGGCGCGCCGATCATCTGGGGCTCGCACTTCTGTGCGAACTGCGGCCGTCCTGTGGGTGAACAGGCGGTCGTCTCATGCACGAATTGCGGCCACCCGTTGCCGGCTGACGCCGGCTTTTGCCCGAGCTGCGGGAAGGCTGCCGAGAACGCGACCAACGGCGCACGGCCGAGCGCCGCTGCGCCCGCGGAGGAGAAGCAAAGCCCGAAGCCCGACCGCTGGGAGGAGTAGCCGTGAGCGTTTCTTCCCCGCCTGGTGAGGGGCAGGGCCGAGACGCGCTCGGGGGGCTGGAGTGCCCCCGGTGCGGCACACCGCACGAGCCCGACCAGGAGTACTGCCTCGAGTGCGGGCTGCGGCTTCCATCGGAGGCGAGCGGCGTGGTCCCGAGGCTGGGCAGCGCGTGGCGGAGCCGCGTTGGCTGGTATCCGGGTGACTGGGTCTGGCCGTCGCTGCTCGCGTTGGTGATCGCGGCGCTGGCAGGGATCGGTGCCGCTGCCTTCGTCTCGCACGACGAGAAGCGCGCCGGTTACGTGACCGGCACCAGCCCGGTCGGCGCGCCGCCTGCGACGACGGCGCCGTTCGGAGAAACCACGCTCACGACGACTACGCCGATGACCAGCGCCCCGACCCAGACGGGCACGCAGCCGGCGCCGAGCGAGATTCCGGCGGCGCCGCTGGCGCTCAAGGCCTGGCCGGCCGGCCGCAGCGGTTGGACGGTCGTGCTCCAGGCGCTGCCGACATCGAATGGCCGCTCCTTCGCCCTCGCCCAGGCCCGCGCCGCCGTCCATAGCGGCCTGAAGGACGTCGGGATCATCGACTCGTCGCAGTTCGCGAGCCTCCATCCCGGCTACTACCTGCTCTTCACCGGGATTTACACCTCCTTCGACGACGCGAACACCGCCACGACGATCGCCCGTTCGCACGGATATCCCCGCGCCTATCCGCGTCAGATCACGCCCTGACTCTGGCGCTCGCGCGTTTCCTCACAAGGCAACTCGGGCGGGGACTTTGTAACAGACCCCAAACCGTTTAAGCTTCTCCCGGTCGGAGATGCTGACGCGAGGGTTAATCGCCACTTAACAAAGCTTTGCGGGGGGTTAATCGGCTGGACGAGATACTGATTTCCGACGAGCGAATGCTTCAGATCCAGGCCTGTATGTATCAGTACTCCCGGGCGATCTACCGCTCGATCAAGGACCTTGTAGACCCGTACGTCGACCCCGCGACCCGCCTCGAATACCGCCGTCAGGTGCTCGACGCCTGCGAGCAGACCATGGACCGGCTCGCGACCGATCCGCTCTATTTCGCGAAGCCCGAGCGAGCGCTCTTCCAGGACATCCGCCGCTACTTCCCGATCACCTCGCAGGCCCAAGTCGCGTGGGCGGTCAGCGAGGGCGTCACGGCGGCATGTGGGTTCATCGAGTCGCAGATCGAGGCCGGGGCGTTCGACGGCGGCGTCTCCCGTTGCCGGGCGACGACGCGAAAGGGCAAGCCTTGCCAGCGGACGCCGCTGCCGGATCGTGAGTACTGCCCGTCGCACCAGCATCTCGAGACCCGATCTCGAGTCGCCGCCTAGTAGGAGGGTTCAGCGAAACAGCGTCTGTGCCGCCGGGCCGCGCTGCTCGCCCGCTGGCGGCGTCCTCAGTCGCGCCAATAGCTTTAGCTATTGACGCTCCCTGCATCCTTGCCAGCGAACGACCATCGCGCCCCGGCGACGAGCACCGTTCCGCCGAACCCTCCCGCTACCGAGTTATCCACAGGCTGCTCGCGATACGCTCGCGGACGTGTCCCATGACACTGACAAGCTGATCCGGCAGCTCTCGCTGGTCGCCTTCCTGATGGCGGAACGGCGGGCGGTCACTGCCCGCGACATCAAGGGAAACGTCGAGGGCTACCAGGAGATGTCGGACGAGGCCTTCGCGCGGCGGTTCTACTCCGACCGCGCCGAGTTGATCGCGCTCGGCGTACCCCTCCAGTCGCAGCGCGACGAGTACACCGGCGAGGAGCTCTACACGATGCGCTCCGAGGCGTACTTCCTGCCGCAGCTCGACCTCAAGGACGACGAGCTCGCCGCGCTGCAGACGGCGCTCTACCTCCTGGAAGGCAAGTTCGCCTACGCCGAGCCGCTGCGGCTGGCGCTCCAGAACCTCGCCCTCGGCCGGCCCGGCTTTGCGGAGGCGCCGACCGAGACGGCGCTGCGGGTCGAGGTGCTCGACCCCGAGTACTCGGCGGAGCTCGCCGGCCGGCTCGGCAAGCTCGAGGGCGCGATCTCCAAGCAGCGCACCGTGAAGTTCAGCTACTGGTCGATCTCACGGGACTCCGAGGAGGAGCGGACGCTCAATCCGTACGCCCTCTTCCAGGACAACGGCGCCTGGTATGTGGTCGGACAGGACCTCGTGCGCGAAGACATCCGCACGTTCCGCGTATCGCGAATCCGCGGCGACATCCGGTTCGCGACGCGACGCGAGCGCGACTTCCGCGTGCCGGCCGACTTCGAGATCGAGCGCTACCGCGACCGGCCGCCCTGGCAGATCGGCGATCTCGTCGCGGAGGGAAAGATCGAGGTCGGCGATGACACCGCCTGGTGGGTCGAGCGCACGTACGGCGGCCACGGCCACGTCGAGGACAGCGTGTTCGTGACCGGATACTCCAGCGCCGGCCAGCTCGCTTCGTGGATCGTCCGCCAAGACGGCCGGGCCACACCCGTCGCCCCGCCGGAGCTTCGGCGCGAGGTCGCCCGCGCGCTGCGGCTCGTCCGCGACAGGCACGAAGGGCCGCCCCCGCAGCCGGCGGCCGAGGCCAAGCCGCGCGAAGGCGACGCGCTCGAACGCGTCGCAGGGCCGGTCGCGCCGGAACGGTTCGCGGTTCTACAGGCCTTGCTCGCCTACCTGCTCGACCGCGCCGGCGACGAGGGCGAAGCGACTGTCCCCGCGCAAGATCTCATCGACCGCTTCCACATCCCTCCCGACGAGCTCGAGGAGCACCTCTCGCTGCTCAACCTCGTCAACTTCGGCGGCGGCTGTTACGCGATCTACGCCCAGCTCGAGGACGGGCAAGTGCGCGTCGACAAGGAACTCTTCGGCGATACCTTCCGCGCCCCGCCCCGGCTGACTCCGCTCGAGGCACGAGCGATCCGGCTGGCGCTCGAGTTCGTCGGCCCGATGATCGCGGCAGACGCGCGAACGCCGCTCGACCGCGTCCGTCGGAAGCTCGAGGAGACGTTCGGCGAGTTCGACCTCGCCCAGACTCCGGAGCCCCACGTCGGAGAGGACGAGGAAGGCCTTGTCGCGACCCTCACCCAGGGGATCCGCGAACGGCGGCTCGTCGAGCTCGACTACCTCAAGGAGGGGGAGGAGTCGACCTCCGCGCACCTCGTCGAGCCGTATTCGATGGAGCGTCGGCTGCCCTTCTGGTACGTACACACGTGGGACCGCACCCGGGACGCCGAGCGCTCGTTCCGCCTCGACCGGATGCGGAGCGCGCGGCTGCTGGAGGAGCGCTTCGAGCCACGCGAGGAGTTCGAGCCGCGCGGGTTCAGGGACGCCAGGCCGGTGCAGATCTGGTACTCGCCCGAGGTCGCACGCTGGCGACTCGAGCGCGGCACGGCGCGCGCGCTGAAGGACGGTTCTGCGATCGAAGAGGTCCCAGTCGGCGGCGAGGAATGGCTGATCGGCGAGATCCTCTCGTTCCGCGGCGAGGCGGTCGTGCTGGAGCCGACCGAGCTGCGTACGCGCATCGCGGAGCGCGCGCGTACACTGCTCGCGGAGCTCGGGCTCAGCCGGGTGCGGGTGCCTTCGGCGAGCTGATCGTCCCCACAGGGAGCCTCAGCACGAACGTTGCCCCCCGGCCGCGGTTCGGCGACAGCTCCAACGAGCCGCCGTGGGCCACGGCGATCGATCGGGCGATGAAGAGGCCGAGCCCGGTACCTGGGATTCCCGGCGAGCCTGCCGTCGCGCCCCGCCCGAACTTCTCGAAGATGAGGCCGCGCTGGTCGGCCGGCACGCCCGGTCCCTGGTCGGCGACCTCGATCTGGACCCGCGAGTCCTGTCGAAAGGCGGTGACGCTGACCTCCTCCCCGGCCGGCGAATACTTGATCGCGTTGTCGAGCAGGTTCGTCAACACCTGCTGAAGGCGGTCGCGGTCGCCGCGGACGTGCGGCAAGTCGCCCAGAACGTCGGCGGTGACGCGTACCTCGTCCTGCATGAGCTCGACGCCGGCGACTGCGTCGCGGACGAGCGCCCCGAGGTCGACGTCCCCGAATCGGTAGGTGAAGGTGCCGGCCTCGATCCGCGAGGTGTCGAGTACGTCGCCGACGAGCGCCGCCAGCCGCTCGGTTTCGCTGCTGATCAGGGCCAGGAACGACTCGCGCTGGTCGGGAGTCAGCTCTCGCCAGCGCTGGCGGAGTGTCTGCGCGGAGCCGACCACGGAGGCCATCGGCGCACGCAGCTCGTGTGAGACGAGCGACACGAAGTCGGCCCGAAGAGCCGAGAGCCGGCGCAGCTCCTCGACGGTGCTGCGCTCGGCCTCGTAGGCCCGGATGTTCTGGACCGCGCTCGCGACCAGGCGCCCGAGCAGCGCGACGAGCTCGAGCTCCTGCTTCTTGAAGGCGTTCGGCTCACGGCGGACGAGCGAGATCATTCCGACTGCGCGCGGCCCCTGGAGCAGCGGCGCCGCAATCCGGCAGCGCAGGCCGAGGTCGACGAACTCGTCCTCCTCCGGATATAGCCGGTCGTTCATGTCCTCGCGGTAGACCGGCTGGCCGGCTCGCATGATCTCGCCAAGGAGCGTCTCGCCGACGGGCGCGCCCGAGCCGCGGGTGAAGACGATGTCCGCGCCGACCCCGGCCACAGCGATCACGCGTGCGGCGCCGCCCTCCTCGAGCACGATCGCCATCCGGTCGAAGGGGACGAGCCCGCGCAGCTCGCGGATGAACGCTTCGAAGGCCTCGTCGAGGTCGAGCGACGAGCTGAGCGCCCTCGCGCACCGGGTGGCCGCCTCCATCACGTCGGCCCGGCGGCCGAGCTCGTCGTGCAACGACTCGGCTTCTGCGACCTGCGCCTGCGAGATCTCCGTCTCGCTTCGCAGCCGGTCGACGAGCCAGCCCACAATCAACCCGGTCAGCGTCAGCACGCCCCAGGGAAAGACGACGTAGTCGACCTGGTAGCCGTGCGGCGGGGTATCGAACCTCGCCTCGCGCGACCACTCCGCGAGCGCGAGCAGAGGCGCGATCACGAGCGGCATTCCGACCCCGCCTCTGATCCCGTACCTGACCGCGGCCTCGACGAGCAGCACGAAGAAGAGCTGCCTGACCGGCGAGCCGATCTCGTACTGATAGATAAAGACGTAGGCGGCGACGACCACCGTGTCCAGCGCGAGCGCGAGCAGGCCGATGCGCCGCGGTGCCCGGTCGAAGGCCTCCGACCCACTGACGAAGTAGAAGAGGACGCCGCCGAGCGTGAGGAGGCCGGTCGCCAGCCACGCCAAGCCCTCGTAGCCAGAGGGGTAGTCCGTGCTTAGCAAGCCGACCTCGACGATCGCGAACGGCACCGCGGCGAGCCGGACCCACGCGATCCAGCGCTCGGTTGCTCGGAGCCGTTCGAGCTCGCCGGTCACGGCGCCGCCAGCCGTTCGTTCTCGAGCACGATGCGCGCATTCCGCTGGAGGTAGCGGCCGTCGTTGCGCGGAACGTACAGCCGCTCATAGCGCCCGCGCAGCTCGTCTGGTTCGGACTCGAGCCATGCGCGGAGGTCGACGTGCGGCTCGGCGCCAACCGGAGGAGCCTGTCCGGCGCGGCGCTTCTCGATTCCCCGGTTCCAGGGACAGACGTCCTGACAGATGTCGCAGCCGTAGACCTGGGCGCCCAGCTCCGGCCCGTATTCGAGCGGCATGTCGTGCGCCGACTGCGTCCAGTACGACAGGCACTTCGTCGCGTCGAGCGTGCCCGGCTCGTCGAGCGCGCCGGTCGGGCAGGCCTCGATGCAGAGCGTGCAGGAGCCGCAGTCGAACTCGAGCGGCGGCGTCGACTCGAGCTCCCGGTCGGTGACGAGCGTCCCGAGCACGACCCACGAGCCAAACCGGCGCGTGATCAGCATCGTGTTCTTCCCGTAGAACCCAACCCCGGCGCGAGCGGCGGCTTCACGGTCGACGTGCTGGTTCTCGTCGACCAGGACGCGGTAGTCGCCGCCGAGCCTGAGACCCAGCTCGTCGAGCTTGTCACGCAGCTCCGCGTATGCGTCGTACCACGTGTAACGGGGAAGGCGTCCGTATCCCGTCGGTCGTTCCGGTTCGGCCGCGTAGTAGCAGAGCGCCGCCGAGACGACCGTGCGCGCGTTAGGCAGCAGCCCCTCGGGATGGCAGGAGACCTCCGGCTTGGCCATCGTGAAGCGCATGTCCGCAAAGAGGCCGCGGGCGCGACGCCCGCGGATGTGGCGCTCCGTCTCGGCATAGGGCTCGGCGGGAGCGGCACCGATGACGTCGATGCCGAGCTCCTCGGCCAACCGGGCCAGCTCAGCAACCTGCATATGGAAGATTGTGCCCCGATGAAGGCGATCCGTATTCACGAGGACGGGGGGCCGGAGGTTCTCCGCTACGAAGACGCGCCGGATCCTTCACCTGGAGAGGGCGACGTTTTGGTACGGCTGCGCGCAGCGGCGCTGAACCACATCGACCTCTGGATCCGCAAAGGCCAGCCCTCGGTGCCGAAGCCTTTCATCCTCGGCTCCGACGGCGCCGGCGAACGGGTGGACACCGGCGAGCGGGTCGTCATCAACCCCGGCCTCAAAGACGGCGCGCACGTGCTTGGCGAGCACCGGGATGGCACGAACGCCGAGCTGATCTCGTTGCCGGAGGAGTACGTGCACCCGATTCCGGACGCGATGTCGTTCGAGGACGCCGCAGCCTTCCCGCTCACCTTCGAGACGGCGTACCGGATGCTTGTCACGAAGGCGGCCCTGCAGCCGGGAGAGTGGGTGCTTGCCTGGGGCATCGGCGGCGGCGTGGCGCTCGCCTCGCTCGCGATCGCGAAGGCGCTCGGAGCGCACGTCGTTGCGACCTCGTCGAGCGACGCCAAGCTCGAACGAGCGCGGGAGCTCGGCGCGGACGCGGTCGTCAATCACGCCGACGGCGACGTGGCGACGGCGATCAAGGAGGCGACCGACGGCGGCGTCGACGTCGTCGTCGAGCACGTCGGCGAGGCCACCTGGAAGAGCTCGCTCTCCGTCGCCAAGCCGGGCGGCCGCATCGTCGTCTGCGGCGCCACGAGCGGCCCGAACCCGCAGGCCCAGCTACATCGCGTCTGGTGGAAACAGCTGACGATCTACGGCTCGACGATGGGCACGCGCGACGACTTCGCCGGCGTGCTCGAGCTCGTCGCGTCCGGCCGGGCGCGCCCCGTCATCGACGAGGTGTTCGCGCTGGAGGAAGCTCGGGCCGCGCACGAGCGCATGGAGCGCGCGGAGCAGTTCGGCAAGATCGTCCTGCGGATCGGCGATTAGCTGTTGCTCACCGTAATGAGGCCGGCGATGCCGATCGCGTAGAGCGCGAGCACCGTGAGGGAGTCGATGCCCATCCGCAGCACCTGGGGATGCGGGCGCGTGATCAAGCCCCAGAGGTAGACGACGGTGAGCACGATTCCGAGCCCGGTCAGGTAGATGTCCGTCTTCTGCGCTTGCGGAAGGACGGCCATTCCGGAAAGGACATTCGCCAGCAGGAAGAGCAGGGGCAGGAATGCGTTTCCGCCGAAGATGTCCGAGACGGCGAGCTGGAAGTCGCCGAGGCGCACCGAGGCGATTCCGGTCGAGACCTCGGGGAGCGCAGTGGCCGCTGCGAGGATCGTCGCGCCGAAGACGACGCCCGAGAGCCCGAGGTGGCCGGCGATCTCCTCCCCGCTCTGCTCGAGCAGGATCCCGGC
This sequence comes from Actinomycetota bacterium, assembly GCA_046723355.1. GTDB lineage: Bacteria > Actinomycetota > Thermoleophilia > Gaiellales > Gaiellaceae > 13-2-20CM-68-14. The sequence continues at coordinate 11,845 of JBKOUJ010000138.1, forward strand.
CCCGAGCGTGACCGCCGCGGCGACCGCGAAGATCGAGCCGGCACGGCCCAGGCCCATCTTCTTGGCCGCGGCCACCTTCGAATGGCCCATCGGCTCGGCCTGGGCACCGGGCGCCGTGCCGGTCGTGTCGTGCCAGGGCAGGCCGCGCCTCGCGCGGTTGATCAGGAAGATGCCCGAGACCCAGAAAGCCGCGATCAGCACCGACGCCGGCTCGAGGTGCCTGGGCAGGTGCGACGACGGCAGCTGCGCGCCCATGATCACGATCGCGAGGACGATGACGACGAGCAGCCCCTCGAGCCCGAGCACGAGGGAGGCAGCCCGCGTCGTCAGCGCCTCCTGCTTCCCGATCGCGATATCGAGCACCACGAGGACGACCGTCTGGATCGCGATCCCGCCCAGGATGTTTCCCACCGCGATGCCGATCGAGTGTGCGAGCGCCGCCGACGCGGTGATCGCGATCTCGGGCAAGTTCGTCGCGATCGCGAGCAAGATGACGCCGCCGATCGCCTCCCCCAGGCCGAGACGCTTGTCGAGCGCGTCTGTCGAGTCGGACAGGTATTGCCCCGCAGCCCAGACCACGGCGGCCGCGCCGAGAAAGATCAGCACGAGCGGCGCGAGGCCGAGGTCCGAGAACACGCGGCGTTTCTACATCACTCGCCTGTTGCGAGCGGGAGGCTCGCGCTAAGGTCGGCCACGGTGTCGCAGTTCACGGGGCCTCTCGCGCTCACAGTCGCCGTCCTCGCGTTGGTCGCAGCCGGCTGCGGCATGAGCGGCGAACATTCTGCCGTGACCGCGGCGGCCGGCAAGCCAAGCACGCTTGCGCCGTGCAAGCTCAACCGAGCTCAGCGGCGCACGGTTGCTCGGGCGCTCGCCGACATCCGGCGTCTGCGGCGCATCCAGGCGCCGATGCAGACGTTCTCGGAACGCGGGGCGCCGGGCCAGGACGTGCTGACCGGAAAGTTCGAGATCGACCTCGGCTCGTCCCACCTCCCGCCGGACGTTTTCGCGCACCTGCTCCACCTTGCGAAGACAGCGGTCAATCTCTGCGGCGCGTGCTCCAACGCCCTCGAGGCGGAGGAGCCCGTCTTGGGGAACCGCGGCGAGGGACGCTGTGGATAGCCCATCGCCGCGGGAGACCGCTAGCCGAAACCGAGGATGAACTTCGCGTCGTCGGACATCTTCTCCGGCGACCAGGGCGGGTCCCAGGTCAGCTCGACCTCGACGTCCTCGACCTCGGGCATCGCGCGGACGATCTGGTCGACGTTCTCCTGGATCATCGGCCCGACGGGGCAGCCCATCGAGGTGAGGGTGTGGATCACCTTGACCTTCGGCCCGTCGACCTCGACGTCGTAGAGGAGGCCGAGCTCGACGATGTCCATGCCGAGCTCCGGGTCCTCGACGGCACGCAGCGCTTCGAAGACGTCTTCTCTCGTCGGCATGCGGCCAGACTAGCCGAGCAGGCGCACTTCCTCGCGACGCTCACGGGCGAAGAAGTGGATCCCGTCCACGAAGCGCACCCAGTTGCAACGCGTGCACATGACGAGCGAGTGCGTCCGCGCCGAGTCGGCGAGGAAACGGACACCGCGGAGGAGGTCGCCGTTCGAGACGCCGGTCGCGGCGACGATCACCTCGCCGGGCGCCAGGTCCTCCGTCGTGAAGATCCGCTCGATGTCCTGGATCCCGGCGTCGCTCGCCTGCTCGATCTCGCGCCGCGTCGTCGGCCAGAGCTGCGCCTGCAGCTCGCCGCCGAGGCACCGGAGCGCAGCCGCGGCCATCACGGCCTGGCGTGTGCCGCCGATCCCGATCGAGAGGTGGTCGTTGGTGCCGCGGATCGCCGCCGAGATGGAGGCCGTCACATCGCCGTCCTGGATCAGCTTGATCCGGGCGCCCGCGGCGCGGATCTCCTCGATCAGGTCGTGGTGCCGGGGCCGGTCGAGCACGATCGTCGTCACGTCGTTGACGCTCCGGCCGAAGGCCTCGGCGATGCCGCGGATGTTGTCGGCAACCGGTCGCCGCAGGTCGATGGCCTGCCGAGCGAGTGGCCCGACCGCCATCTTCCGCATGTACATGTCCGGCAGGGTCTGCAGCGACCCGGGCTCGCCGACCGCGATCATCGACATCGCGCCACCCGCCCCGCGCGCGACAACGCCGCGCCCCTCGAGCGGGTCGAGCGCGAGATCCACCTGTTCGCCGCCGGCGCCGAGGCGCTGGCCGAGGCCGAGCGTCTCGTCGTCGCCGCCTGCGCCGATGACCACGTGGCCGTCGATCGGCAGCATCTGGAGCGCGTGGTGCATCGCGGCGGCTGCGTCCTGCTCGGCGCCGTCCTGGTCGGCGCGCCCGAGCCAGCGCGCACCCGCGAGCGCAGCGCGTTCGGTCACGCGCGCGTAGCTCTCGCACAGGCAGTAGCGGCCGACGCCGGCGCGGTCGCCCTGAATCCGAACGGGCACCGTTTCAGTCATCCGACCCTCTCGAACCGTTCGGCCGATTCCAGGACGAGCTCCATCGCCTGGCCTATGGCGAGCTCGATGTTCGAGTTCTCGATCACCGGCACGGAGGCCTTTTCCGCGCGAGCCACGATGTAGTCCTGGATCTCACGGATGTCGCCGAGCGCGTCGAGGTAGCGCTCGAACGGGCGGGCGCTGCCGGCCGCGGTGTCGCGCAGCCAGAAGTGGCTCGCGTGGGCCTCGACGTCGTCGATCGCGAGCACGAACTGGACGACGAGCGCGCCCTCGATCTCGGCCGAGACCATTCCCGGAACGAGGTGAACGCCCTCGAGCACCATCGACCAGCCCTCCTGCATCACCCGGTCGATCGCAGCACGGACGCCGACGAGCACGTTGCGCGTCTGGGCGAGGAACCCGTGCAGGACGCGGTCCTCGTCGTCCTCGTCCTGCGACGCGCCAGCCTCGAAGCTCGAGTAGTGAATCGCGGGCATGAAGTCCTGCGAGAAGAACGCGCGCATCGTTTGGCGCACGAAGTCCGTAGACGTGACGCGCGTGATGCCCAGCCGATAGGCGAGCTCGGTCGCGACGGTCGACTTGCCCGTGCCGGTTCCGCCGCCGATCAGGACGACGATCGGCAGGTCGAGGTCGTCGAGGCGGCGGAAGAGACGCAGCCTGCGCATCATCTGGGCGCCTTCCTCCTCGCCCCACATCCCCACCGCAAGCTCCTGGAGCCTCTCGAGCGAAGCGGCGCGGTTTCCGGCGGCCGCGAGGTCGGCCTCGGCGGTGAGCGCGAGCTCGTACGCCTTCGCAGATGCGACGCCGGTCGCGATCAAGGCGCGCGCGAGCAGGCCCTTCGAGAACGGCAGCCCGTCCTCGCCGCCGAGCGGCAGCGGCTCACGATGACGCCGTTCGCTCACGCGACCGGCTCCGCCTGCGCCTGGTCGGCCAGCGCCAGCAACGCCGGCTCCAGCTCCGGCTGGCCGGCCATGGGGACGATCTCGTTGGCGACGAGCACGACCTGGATACCGCGCTTCGCTCCGGCCTCGGCGACCATGTCGATCGCCGCTGCCTTGATCTCCGTCAGGAAAACCTCGGCATCGACGCCCTCGAGCTCACTCTGCAGGACCGCGCGGTCGGCGAGGCTGCCGGAGACGTGGACGACTTCGGCCCCGAGCTCCGCAAGCTCCGCTGCGAGGCGCACGTGCGCCGGCTCGCGGGCGGTCGTGAAGTAGGCGACGCGCTTCCCGGCGACCGGCGCGAGCGGGCGCGGCTTGAAGCTGACCGCGATCACCCGCACCTCAGGCTTCACCTCGCAGATCGCGTCGGCGAGAGCCTCGTGCGGTGTGGCGGCGTCCGCCATCGTGATCACGACCAGGTCGGCGAGCAGGATCCGGTACGCGTTCAGGTACCCGGTCACGAGCTCCGGCGAGTCGTGCGCGGTGGTGACGAGCACGCGCCTTCCGGCCGCGACGGGCGGAATCGCCGCCCCGCTGCCGTCGAAGACGACGAAGTCGGGCGAACGCTGGAGCGCGACCTCCGCACCCGCTGCGACGTTCGACGTCGCGACGGCGCCGGCCAGCCCGCCTGCGCAGCGTCGACATCCCACCGTGACGACGCCCGCCGTCGCGGCGATCTCCAGGTGGTCCGAGGCCGCGTGCCGCCCGTCACGCGCCAGCGCGAGAAGCTCCTGGACGCCCGGTGGCGACTCCATCACCTCCGGCGCCTGCGGCCCGCCGCGACCCATCGCCACGGCCACGACGTCGCGGTCGCGCGCGAGCAGCCGCGCGATGTGCGCCGAGACCGCGGTCTTGCCGACTCGCTTGCCGGTCGCGAACACCGACAAGCACGGCAGCGGGAACGGAGCCAACGGCGGCGGCTCGATCCTGAAGTCGGCACCCGCGTACGGGATTCCGGCGGCGAGGACGCGGCTGGCGAGACGGAGGCGCGCCGCCGGTCCCAGCACAGGCTCGTCCGAGAGGTCGAGCACGAGCTCCGGCTCGAGGGCGCCCAGCGCCGCGTCGAGATCGTCGTACACGGGCACGCCGTAGTCGGCGTCCCCGCGCAGCTTCTCGGTCCCTCCCACCATCAGCGCGCCGACGAACTCGTACGGCAGCTCGGCGAGCGCGTCCCGAACCGTCGCCGGATAGTGCTCCCCGTCGATCAGCGCCAGCGTCCTCACGACCGCGCCGGGGTCACTTCGTCCTCGATCCGCGCGGTGTATTTCTCGAACGAGC
>JBKOUJ010000068.1:0-1873 GCA_046723355.1 Actinomycetota bacterium
AGTTTTGAGGGTGTGCGCTCAGCGCCAAAACGCCCTGAAAATTTCGGCGGTCATAGCGGCGGGGGTACACCTCTTCCCATTCCGAACAGAGAAGTTAAGCCCGCCAGCGCCGATGGTACTCGGAGGGCAACCTCCCGGGAGTGTAGGTCGCCGCCGAATTAACTTCGCAGAGCCGGCCCGAGGCCGGCTCTGCTCGTTTCGAACGAAATGCTCAGCATTTCGTTCGACGGGGCTCGGTTCAAAAGGCGCCGCTTCGGATTGCGTAGACGGCGGCGCGGCCAAGCCGCGCCTAGCTCGATGGCAAGTCCCCCTAAGCCGCGCGGAGCTTCTCTCGCCAGGTCGGGTCGAGGGCGCGGAGGCGCGTGACGCGCTCGCCGACCGGCGGGTGTGTCACGAAGAGTGCCGCCAGGCCTTCTTCGGCGAACGGGTTGATCGTGTAGAGCGGCTCGGTTGCGGGGCTGGCTTGGAACTCGACGAGCCCGCCCGTCTGCTCGAGCCGGATCAGCGCGTCGGCGAGCCCGTGCGGTGAGTCGCAGAGTTGCGCGGCGGCCGCGTCCGCGAGGAATTCGCGCTTCGGCGACAGGAATAGGTTGACCAGCGCCGCTGCGAACGGCCCAAGGACGAACAACAGGCCGCGCTGGAGAAAGCCCCCGATCCGGCTCGTCTCGACGATCGCACAGGCCAGGACCGAGACCGTGCTCTGGATCAAAACGTCGCGATCGCGGATGTGGGCGAGCTCGTGGGCGAGGATGCCCTCGAGCTCGGCCGGCGTGGCCGCGCCGAGTAGCCCTTGGCTGACGGCAATTGCCGAGCCGCGGGGGCCGCGGCCGACCGAGAGGGTACGCGGATACCCGTCCGCGAGGATGTAGAGCTTCGGCGCCGGCACCCGGGCGCGCGCGGCGAGCCGCTGGACGGTTGAGTGCAGCGCCGGCGCTTGCCCTCGCGGCAGCTCTCGGGCGCCGACCATGCCCAGCGCGATCCGGTCGACATAGAAGTAGCCAGCGCCGGCCAGCAGGAGCGCGCAGAAAAGGAAGACGGAGAGCAGCCGATAGTTCCCGGCGAGCAGGGGCACGATCCCGAGCACCGCGCAGATGCCGAAGAGAAGCAGCCACGCCTTGAGGACGTTTCGGACGCGCAGGAATGTGCGGCTCATCGTTATGACTCTTCCGAGCCGTCGTCCTCCGCGAGGCCACGCGGGGGCCAGTCGGGCTCGGGAGCGTCACAGCGGCTGGAGCAGTGGAGCGAGGCGATGTTCTGCAGCGGGACGAGGATGTGGCCGTTCAGCTCGATATGCGGCACGTCCTCGACGATGCAGTAGGCGGTGAGAACACCGTCCTGGTAGTCGCCGCCGAAGAGCGCGACCTCGACTTGCTCGCCCTTGTACTTGTTCGTGTAGTCCTCCACGTGGGGCCAGTCTACTGGCGCCGTACGCGGTCTAACCCGCCGGAGAAGGGGGCTGAGCTGCGGCTTTTCGTCGCTCCTCCTGGTCCCGTTCGAGCAGCTCGTCGATGCGGCCGGCGGGGCACAACTCCGTCAGGGCTCCGTCCTCGACGCAGACGGCCGACAGGCGCGCGTTCGGCTCGACCGGGCGGATGCGACGGAAAGCGTCGACGCCGAGCCCGAGGGCGGCGGCGTGGATTGCTCGGATCGGGCCCCCATGGGAGACGATCAGCACGCCCCCGCCCTCGTGGGCCGCCGCGATTCGCTCGACCGCTGCGATGACGCGTGCGCTCATCCGGTCGTAGGTTTCGCCGTCGTCCCAGCCCGTGCCGCCCGCGAGCCAGCGCCGGTAGCCGTCGGGAAAGCTAGCCTCGGCCTCCTCGCGGGTCAGGCCCTCCCAGGATCCGACGTCGACCTCGCGTAGATCGCGCAG
>JBKOUJ010000094.1:0-4077 GCA_046723355.1 Actinomycetota bacterium
GCCCACGGGCCACCGTTTCGTTTTATTGAGGGACCACGTGCCAGACCCTCGGCGCCGACGGCTGCGAGGCCTTCACGCACCGGGTCCCGCGACGATAAGCGAGGGACCGTTGGAGGCGCCGCGTCCAAACGCAATCACTAAGCTTGGCGTCCGTGGATCGGGGGCGCATTCTCGTTTGGCTTGCCGTCATAGTGGGCGTCGCGTTGATCGTGCTCGCGGTCGTCTACTGGGTCGAGCCGGCCGAGTCTCTGCCGTCCTGGATCCCGGGACACGAAGCGGGGTCGAACCACCACCACGTCAAGCACGGGATCGCGTTCTTCCTCCTCGGCATGGCCTGTCTCGTCTTTGCGTGGTTCCGTTCAGCCGGCCCGCGTCCCAGGCAGCTCGCCGCCTAGCCTGACTCTTGCCGATCTCGTATGGACAGGCGATCGTGCTCGGCCTGCTGCAGGGCTTCAGCGAGCTCTTTCCGATCTCGAGCCTCGGCCACAGCGTCATCCTGCCCCGGCTCCTCGGCTGGGACATCCACCAGAACGACTCGTACTTCATCACCTTTCTCGTCGCCACACACCTCGCGACGGCGATCGTCCTGCTCGGGTTCTTCTGGCGCGACTGGGTGCGGATCGTTCGCGGGCTGGGGCGGAGCCTCCGCGAGCGCGAGATCGCGCCTGAAGACACCGACGCCAAGCTCGGCTGGCTGCTGGTCGTGGGGACGATCCCGGCAGGCATCCTCGGGCTCCTGCTGGAGCACAAGCTCCGGACCGTGTTCGCGTCCGCGCAATCGGCGGCGTTCTTCCTGATGATCAACGGGCTGATCCTGTTCGCGGCCGAGGCGCTGCGCCGGCGCGCCCCGCAGCCGGAACACGGCGACCCCGACGAGCGAATCGCAAGGCGCGTCGCCTGGCGCGAGGCCGCCGCCGTCGGCGCGGCCCAGGCAACGGCGCTCATCCCCGGGATCTCACGCTCCGGCGTGACGATGGCGGGCGGTCTCGTGGTCGGCCTCTCGAACGAGGACGCGGCCCGCTTCGCCTTCTTGCTCGCCACTCCGATCATCGGCGCGGCCGCGGCATTGAAACTCCCGGAGCTCTTTGGATCGCAGGGAAACGGTGTACGCGGGCCTGCGCTCGTCGCCGCCGTCTGCGCGGCCATTACCGCATATCTCTCCGTTCGGTTCTTGATGCGGTTCTTCGAGACGAATAGGCTCACGCCGTTCGCCGCGTACTGTCTCGCCGCAGGCCTCGCCTGCACGCTCTACTTCGCCACCTAGGGAGGAGGCCCCTCGCGTTGTCCAAATTCGGACTTGACATAATTCCCGTTACCGTGCAGAGGCCCGACACGCCGTGGTGCGGTGTTTCGGAAGCACGCTCCAGTGGAACGATCGGGAGTCGGGTATGACGACGGTCGAGCTGGACTCCCTCTTGGCCAACCAGGAGTTCCAGCAGCTGCTCGAGGCTGCTGAACAGTCTGGGTCGATCCGGCACGGCGAGTTGCTGGAGGTTCTGGAGCCGCTCGAGCTCGGTCTGCTCGAGACAGACGCGGTCTACCGCGATCTCGACCAGCGCGGCATCGAGGTGCTCGAGGAGCCGAAGGAGGCCGCGCCGCCGCCGCCACCGCCTCCACCCGTGGCGGCGCCCGAGACGACGACCGACGCGCTGCAGCTCTTCCTCCGCGAAGCCGGGCGGCATCCGCTCCTGAACGCGGCCCAAGAGGTCGAGCTCGCCAAGCGCATCGAGCGCGGCGACATGGAAGCGAAGCAGACGATGATCCAGTCCAACCTGCGTCTGGTCGTCTCGATCGCGAAGAACTACCGCAACCAGGGGCTGCCCTTCCTGGACCTGATCCAGGAGGGGACGCTCGGCCTGATCCGCGCGGTCGAGAAGTTCGACTGGCGCCGCGGCTACAAGTTCTCGACTTATGCGACCTGGTGGATTCGCCAGGCCGTCGCGCGGGCGCTCGCCGACAAGGCCCGCACGATCCGGATGCCCGTCCACATCGTCGAGCGGATGCAGAAGCTGAACCGCGCCGAGCGGACGCTCTGGACGGCGCTCGGCCGCGAGCCGACGCTCGACGAGATCGCCGAGGAGGCGAACCTGCCGATCGCGCAGGCCCACGAGGTCCGGGCCGCCGCGCGCGCGTCGACGAGCCTCGACCAGCCGGTCGGCGAGCAGGAGGACGCCGTCTTCGGCGACTTCGTCGCCAACGACGACCCACTTCCGGAGGAGACCGTCGAGGGCTCGTTACGCAGCGAGGCGCTCGCGCAGGCGCTTGCCGCGCTCTCCGAACGGGAGCGGCAAGTGATCATCCTCCGCTACGGCCTCGACGACGCGGAACCGAAAACGCTCGAGGACATCGGCCGCCGGCTCGGCCTGACACGAGAGCGCGTACGTCAGATCGAGACCGAGGCGCTCAAGCGCCTGGCGAAGCTGCGTGAGATGGAGGCCGTGGCGCTCTAAGGCGCTGCTCGAGCGCCGAACCGTCGAACAGCCGTAGGGTCCGTCCCTCCCCTAATCGCGCCCGTGTGAGCTCGTAGGCGCCGTCCAGCAGCATCGGCCGGGTCGCGCGGTGGCCGTCGGAGGCCACGAACGACACCAGTCCGTCGTCGATCAGGCGCCAGCCCTCGCGCTCCATCTCCGGGCCGTGGTATCCGAGCAGGCTCGTCGCGTTCACCTGAAGCAGCCAGCCGCGCTCCGCCAGGTCGTCGGCGAGGCCCGGGTCGGTCAGCACCGCCTCCGTGCGCTCAGGATGCGCGACGATCGGCGTCAGGCCGGCCCGCTCGACCCATTCGCCGACCTCGCGGAACAAGTCCGCGGAGCCGACGAACGGGATCTCGACGAGCACGTGTTCGGTGCCCTCGAGGACGAACCGCCACGGGTCGTCGTCGAGCAGCGAAGGCATCGGCGTCAGCTCGAATCCGAGCCGGAGCTCGAGAGGCAGCCGCTCGCGGAGCTCGCGGAACGCCATGCGGATGCGTCGTTCCCGCGCCTCGTCGAACGGCGGAACGTGCGGCCCGACGTGCGGCGTCGCGTACAGCACCCGCGTGCCGTGCTCGAAAGCGTCACGCCCGAGCGACAACCCCTCGGAGACGGACTGAGCGCCGTCGTCTCCGGAGGGCACGACGTGCGAGTGGATGTCGACGAAGCGAGGTGCCACCCCCGCAACGTAGCTATTCCGTGCGGAGATACAGCTGGAGGCCTGGCGCGACCATGCGCAGCTCGCGCAGGGCGCGCGACTCGAGCTGGCGGACGCGCTCGCGGGTGATCCCGAGCGACGCGCCGACCTCCTCGAGCGTCTGCGGGGCCTCGCCATCGAGGCCGAATCGCCGTGCGAGCACGAGCCGCATGCGCGGGTTCAGGACCGCGAGTGCGTCGGCGAGCTCGACGGAGCGGAGGTTATCCGCCGTAGTCACCTCGGGGCGGTCGAGCTTGGTGTCCTCGATCAGGTCGCCGTAGAGGCTCTCGCCGTCGCCCACGGGCGTCTCCAGGCTGACCGGGTCCTCGACCAGGTCGAGCAGCTCCGTGACGCGCTCCGGCGTGAAGCCGCTCTCCTTTGCAATCTCCTCCACCACGGGCTCGCGGTTCAGCTTCTGCGCGAGGACGCGGCGGGCCCGCATCACCTTTCGCACCTGCTCGGCGACGTGCACGGGGAGCCGGATCGTCCGTCCCTGGTCTGCCAGCGCGCGTGTGATCGCCTGCCTGATCCACCAGGTCGCATACGTCGAGAGCTTGTAGCCCATCGTCCAGTCGAACTTCTCGACGGCTCGGATGAGGCCGAGGTTGCCCTCCTGGATCAGGTCGAGGAGCGGCACGCCCGCCTTCGTGTAGTTGCGCGTGATCGACATGACGAGGCGCAGGTTGTGCTCGATCAGCTTGCGCTTCGCTTCCTCGTCGCCCTCGTCCTTGCGCCGGGCGAGCTCGCGCTCCTCCGCCGCGGTCAGCAACCGGCCGTCGCCGATCTGGCGAACGTAGAGCTTGAGCGGATCCTGCGTCGGTGCCGCGGCCTCCGCGACGTCGTCGGCGTCCCTTTCTTCGGCGTCGGCAGCCTCCGCAACAAGTTCCAGCTTCGGCTCGGCGGCGGGTTCGG
>JBKOUJ010000142.1:0-26159 GCA_046723355.1 Actinomycetota bacterium
TGATCATGGTCCTGGCGGACGTCTTCGGGCGCCGTGACCTGTCCGGCTGGGCGAAGGCAGGCTGGACGCTGTTCGTGATCTTCCTGCCGCTGATCGGCGTCCTCACATACATGGTCGCGCGGCCTGCGGCCGATGGCGTCCTGGTGGGACGCGACTGAACCGAGTAGTCGCGGCGCGGCTCGAGCGCTGAGCGGCGCCGCGACGGGCTTCACCCTCTCGGGACGATGCCGCTCCCCGAGGTCGCCCGAGAATGGGTCCGTGACCCAGGCGGCCACCGCGACGCTGGAGGCGCCGGCCAAGCGCCCGCGCTGGAGGCGCCTGCTCATCGGCGGGCTCCTCGTCGTCGTCATCGGAGCGGCCGCGGACCTCCTCGGCTGGGACATCAAGGGCTGGTTCGACCAGCTCTGGGACACGATGACCGGGATCTCGGCCGGGTACCTCGTGGCCGGGGTCGCACTCAAGACCGTGCAGACGACCCTGACCGCGTTCTCGTGGTACGCGATCCTCCGCTACGCGTATCCGACGACGCGGTTCAAGCTCGTCCTCGCCTGCTACGCCGCGTCGGTCGCGCTGAACGGGATCCTGCCGGCCAACCTCGGGACGTTCGCGCTGCTGCTGATGTTCACGACGATCATCGCCGGCGCAACCTTCTCCGGCGTGCTCGGCGCCTACGTCGTCCAGAAGATCTTCTTCACGGTCATCGGTGCATTCACCTACCTCTACCTGTTCCTGAGCGTCGGCGGCTCGTTCGATATCAAGTTCGAATGGGTCCACAAGCACCCGTGGGCGACGGCGATCCTGCTCCTCGGCGGCGCGTTCCTGATTTACCTCCTGATCCGCTCGTTCTGGCCGAAGGTGGTCAAGTGGTGGGACGAGGCGAAGGAAGGCGGCGCCATCCTCGCCGAGCCGAAGAAGTACTTCCTGCGCGTCTTCACGCCCTCGCTGCTCGGCTGGATCGCGAGCCTCGGCGTCATGGCCGTCTTCCTCGCCGCCTACGATATCCCCGTCAGCTTCCACACGCTGATGCGGATCTGCGGCGGCAACTCGATCGCGAACGTGACGTCGGCCACGCCCGGCGGGGCCGGCGTCAACCAGGCGTTCAACGTCGCCTCGCTCAAGGGCGTCACCGACCCAACGACCGCGACCGCCTACTCGGTCAGCCAGCAGCTCGTGACGACGGCCTGGAACATCATCTTGGCGATCATCCTGCTCGTCTGGACGTTCGGCTGGAGCGGCGGCAAGGAGCTCGTCCAGACCTCGTACGCGGGCGCCAAGGACAAGGCGGCGGAGCAGAAGGCGGCCCGCGGGGCGAGGAAAGAGGAAAAGCGGGCCGCCCGAGCGTCCTCGTAGAGTTCGCGCGTGGGCTGGATCGACGCCGAGCTGGCGCTGACGGCGCTGGCGGCAATGTTGTCGCCCACGACCTTGACGTTCTCGGTGCTCGTGCTCGTGCTCGGCGACCGGCCACTCCGGACGGGCCTGTGGTTCTACGCCGGAGCACTCGGGGCGACGCTAGGAATCGGAGTTATCGCCGCGTTCGTGCTGGGAAACGCCGCTGCGGACCACACGCCGAGCACGCCGAAGACGTGGGTCGCGATCTTCGATGTGGTGGCGGGCGTGCTTCTGCTCGCGTGGGTGATCGGCAGGCTGCGAAAACCGCCGAACCCGGATCGGATCGCGAGCATGATCGCCCAGATGCAGAAGGTCGCCTCGTCGCCGACCGTCGCAATCGTCGGGGCGGGCGCCGCTCTCGCCAACCCGGGCGCATTCATCCCGATCGCCCTCAAGAACATCTCGGAGCTCAACCCGACGGCGAGCCAGTACATCGTGGACTGGGTCTTCTTCTCCGTCGTCTCGCTCCTGCCGCTGGCGGTCGCCCTCGTCCTGCTGCTCGTCGCGCGGGAATGGGCAGAGCGCCTGCTCGAGGGCGTGCGGGACTGGCTCGAGCGGAACGCGCGGACCATCGCCGCCGTGATCATCGTGCTCCTGGCCGCTTCGCTGATCCGCAACGGGATCGCGGGCCTGACGAGCTGAGACGGCCGGACGTCAGTCGGGCAGCTTCGCTTCGATCGCCGCGAGCCGCTCCTCGATGCGGCGAAGAGTGGCCTCTCCTCGTTCGGCCCGGGCGGCCCGCGCGGCGTTCGCTTCCTCGGCGGCCTCTGCCTCCTCTGCCGCCACGAAGTACGAGGTGACGGTCGCGATCAGGAAGGAGATGAACGTGACGCCGACGATGATCACGACGCTTCCGACGGCGCGCCCCCACGCCGTGTGGGGGACGACATCGCCGTACCCGACCGTGCCGAGCGTCACGATCGCCCACCAGACCCCGGTGCCGAACGTCGGAAAGTCCTTGTGGTCGACGAGCGTCACGACGAACCCAGACAGCGTTCCCAACCCCGCCGTGGTCAGGAGTAGGAACGGGAAGATGCGGCGGTTGGCGACGGCCCGCTTCGTGCGCTCGTGCCAGCGGAAGGACCGGCGGTCACGGCGCGATTCGCGCGACTCCATCGACGGGCACGTTGGCAGAGGCGCCGGATGGCCCTCTCGGTAGACCTGCCTGGGAGGATGTAGCCATGACGGACAGCGTCACGGGCGAGGCTTCCCGTCACCGGGCTGCGCGCCTCGGCCGGGCCGCGATGGGGGAGCGGCTCGGCGGGTTCATCTACGGGACGATCGTCGCGCTCGCCGTCGTGGTCGCCGGGGCGCGCGGATATCCTCACGGGGCCGGCCACATCGCCGCCCTGGTGGCGGCGACAAGCGTCGCGCTGTGGATCGCGCATGTCTACGCGCACGCGGTTGCGCACAGCGTCTCCACCGACGAGCACATCTCGGCGGCGGAAGTGCGGCACCTCGCCAGCCGCGAGGGCTCGATCGTGGAGGCGGCGCTGCCGCCGGTGGCGGCGCTGCTGCTCGGCGCCGTCGGTCTGATCTCGACCCGGGCGTCGGTCTGGGTCGCCTTCGGCCTCGGCCTGGGCGTGCTCGCCGCCCAGGGGATCACGGTCGCACGCATCGAGCGCCTCGGGCGGCTGGGGACCCTCGGCGTCGTCGCCGGAAACGTCAGTCTCGGCGTGCTACTGGTCGGACTGAAGCTGGTGGTCAGCCACTGACGGGACGACCGGCGTCGGACGGGAGCAGAAGCGCCGCGCCGAGGCCGATCGCCCCGGCCACGGCGAGGGAGACCATCGCCCACGCGTAGGAGGCGCTCCCGAGCGCGACCGCGGAGACGAGGATCGTGCCGGCGATCGCGGTTCCGAGGGACGACCCCAGGTTCGAGATGCTGCGCGAGAGGCCCGAGATCTCGCCCTGCTGTTCCTCGGGGAAGCTCGACTGCACGACGTTCACCGACGGCGTCAGCATGATTCCGAGCCCCGCGCCGATCACGAAGAGCCCCGGGACGAAGGCGAGGACGTTCGACCATGCCCGGACAAAGAAAATCAGGAGCACGATCCCGGCGATCGCGCCGACGAAGCCCGCCACGATCAGCGTCTTCTGAGCCCGCCGCGTCGCAAAACGCTCTGCCATGAGCGACGTCAGCAGCACCCCCACCGTCGCCGCCGTGAAGACGACCCCGGTCTTGATCGCGCTGTAACCGCGGACTTCTTGGAGATAGACGGCGACGACGAACGACGTGCCCATGAGCATCAGCCACTGGATGTTCTGGGTGACGAGGGCGAGATCCGAGGTCCGATTTCTGAACAGGCCGGTCGACAGCAGGACCTCCTTGCCCGCTCGTTCTCTCCTACGGATGTAGAGGAAGAACCAGGTCAGGAACACTGCACCGATCGCCGCAAAGACGGCCGCGACGACGTTTTCCGTTCCGATCTGCAGGATGGCGAAGACGAGGCAGAACAAGCCGATGCCGGAGAGGACCGCGCCGACCGTGTCGAACGGGCGATCCGGATCGGGCGGCAGCGGATCGACTACCCCGCGGCGGCTGAGAAGGACGATTGCAGCGACGACCAGCGCCTGGAACACGAACGCGGCACGCCAACTGATCCCCGTCGTGATCAGACCGCCGATCAGCGGGCCGGCCGCGGCGCCGATGCCTCCGGCTCCCATGATCGCGCCGAAGGCCTTGGCGCGCGACGTGAGGTCGCTGAAGGCGAGCGTCGTGAGGATGTAGACGGGAGGTATCAACAACGCCGTCCCCACGCCTTCGAACACGGAGTTGCCAAGGATCAGCACGCCGAGGTTCGGGGAAACCGCGCTGAGCACGGCGCCGATCCCGTACAACACGAGTCCCCCGACGAAGCACCGCTTCCGTCCCCAGCGGTCGCTGAGCTTGCTGCCGGGGATCATGAGGATCGCCATGATCAGCAGGAAGAGCGTGATCGCCGTCTGAACACCCTTCACCGTCGTGTTCAGGTCCTCGCTGATGTCGTTGATCATCACGTTCATATTCGAGCCGGCGAAGCTGCAGATGAACTGGGCGAGAGCGAGAGGAAGGAGCAATCTGCGCCGCGACAAACCCGGGCGCTCGGTAGAGATCTCCACCTCGGGGAGCACGTTCTCAGTCATTTCTTGGCTCCTTAGCCGCGCGGGGGCGCATCCGGGAGACGATCACAGCGATAACGGTCACCAGGTACAGCTGCCCGAGCACAGCCTCGAAGACGGCGAGCATCCGCCCGAGGTTCCCGGTCGGCGTGTAGTCGCCGTAGCCGAGCGTCGCGAGCGTGACAAAGCTGAAGTAGAGGCGGATCGGCCGCGTGCCATCCGTGCCCTGGGCAAAGAAGTGCCCGGAGCCGAGCCTCGCCGCGACGCCGTAGAAGTACGTGAACATCACGCCGAGGAGGACGTAGACGCAGATGGCTCCGAGGACGGCCTGCGCGTTCGCCTCACGCTGGTCGGCGACCCCGAGGGCGATCGCCGCGATCGTGGCGAGCGTGAGGGCACCTGAGAGGATTCCGGCTGTGGCGGCGAACACCGTGCCGCCGAAGACGACTACTCCGAGCGCTGCCAGAGCCGCCAGGGCAATGAGCGCAAGGCTGGGCGTCGAGTCGGTTCGGGCTACACCCGCTGTCCATAGCGTCGCTACCAACGTGGTGGTCTGGAGCAGGACGAGGACCGCGTCGGCCCAGTCGCTCGAGCGCGCCGTCGCCATGAAGACGAAGGTCGCTGCGATAAAGGCAAGCACGATCCCGTAGCTGTGACTCGCGCGGACGCGCTCCACGCGGGAACCGAGATGCCAGGGCTGCACACCTTCGAGCACGGCCGCCTACGCCGGTGTCGGTTCGGGGTCGTGCGCCGCTCCGGGTTGAGTCGACGGGATCCGCTGAGCGTAGAACAGCGCGACGAGCACAAGCACCGAGAGGATCGCCAATGCCGACTTCAGACCCTTGATCCGGGCGTCGCGGTATGCGTTGACCGCGTGCTCACTTGTCTGAGAGTCCACGTTCGACTTCTCGAGCGCGGCCTGGAGATCGGCGTCCGAGACGAAGGGCACTCCTCCCTCCAGCTTGACGGTCGCCTCCGATTTGACCGAGGACGGGATCGACGGGTTTTTCTGGATGTTCGCGAGGAACGCCGCCGACGTGGCGGCGATCAGAAGCGAGCCGGCGACGGCGGTTCCCAGCGAGGCCCCGAGGTTGGTCGCCGTGTTCTGAACGCCCCCGACCTCCGGGGCCTCATCGTCGGGCACCGCCGAAACGGTGACCGCGCCGAGCTGCGACGCGAGGGCACCGATCCCGAGCCCGACGAGGAGCATGGGGACGAGCACGATCTCCGGCCCCGCGTCCTTGTCGAGAGCACCGAGCAAGACGACCGTCCCGAGAAGCAGTGCAAGGAGCCCGCTGCGGACGATGAAGCGCGGCGAGACGTTGGGGAACAGGCGAGGAATCCCGATCGCGGCGATGAGGAGAGTGATCGAGAGGGGTAGCAACCTCGCTCCGGTTGCAAGCGCTGAGAGGCCGAGGCAGACGGAGAGGTAGAGGGGCACGACGAAGAACAGGCCCGCCTGCGTCAGGTACTGGAAGAAGAACATGATCAGGCCACCGCCGAGCTGGGGGTTGCGCAGCATCGCCGGCCGAACGAGCGGCTCCTGGCCTTGCGACTCCCTCCGGCCTTCCCAGCGGAAGAAGACCCAGATTACGAACAGGCCGATCAGGGCGAGCCAGAGCGTGGGCGAAAGCCCGGCCCACGATGGCCCCCCGGCCTTCGGATGGATCCAGCCCCACTCGCTCGAACGAAGGACGCCGAAGACCAGCAGCCCGAGACCGACAGCGGAGAGCGCGGCCCCCACCAGGTCGAGCCGCGGGCGCGTTTCGGGAGGCGCATCCGAGATGCGGCGGGCAAGGACGAGGATCACGATCACGATCACGACCTCGCCCGCGAAGACCCACCGCCAGGAGAAGTAGGTCGTGCAGAAGCCCCCCACGAGCGGCCCGACGGCAACGGCGATCGCTCCCGCAGCCGCGACGAGGCCGTAGGCGGCGGGACGCCTCGCGACCGGGAAGTTCCCGGCGACCAGCGCCACGATCGAGGGGAGGATCAGGACGGCGCCGACGCCCTCGAGGAACGACCAGCCGAACAGGAGCACCGGCAGGCTCGGCGACAGGGCGGTCGTCAGCGACCCGCATCCGTAGATGACGCAGCCGATCGCGAAGGCGCGCTTGCGGCCGATCATCGCGCCGATCTTGGCGCCGGTGATCATCAGCGCCGCCATCACCAGGGTGTACGCGGTGATCGCGCCCTGGATCCCTGTCACGGTCGTGTCGACATCCTTGGCGACCGTCGCGATCGAGACGTTCATCACGGAGGTGTCGAGCGTCATCAGGAACTGTCCCGCGGCCAACGTCAGCAGGACGAGCGTCGCTCCGCTCGTGCGCTCCGAGGGGGCAGCGCCGGCGGTGACGGCGGGTTCGGTCACGAGCCGGCCGGCTGGAGGGTCCGCGGCTCGTGCGCGGGAGGCGAGTCAGGCGAGCTCGGCCCGTTCAGGAGCCGTCGCCATTCGACGAGCACGTCGTGAACCGCCGCCGCGCCGACGATCGGCCCGCCGGGCAGCGGCAGGTGCGCGGGATAGAGCAGGAACGGTCGCGTTTGGCTGCCGCCGATGCCGCCGTGGAACGAGATCAACTCTTCGAACGCGCAGCCTTCGTCGAGGTCGGGATCGTAGAAGCTGCCGACCATGATGTCGGCGACGTGCTCGAACCCGTCGGTGCGCAGCACGTGCCGCGGCGCGTTCGGAGAGAAGCTCGACAGCGGGTCCTCGCCCTCGACCCGGCCTTCGGAGAGGTAGTGCGTCCCATCCCCGCCGAGCGCGACGGGACCGGCGCGCTCCGAGCGGACGAGCAGCCAGCCGACGTGCGGGTGGTTCCGCAGGGCCGTGAGCAGCTCCGGATGCCGCTCTTCGATCTCCTCGAGCGTCAGCCGGCGGCGTTCCTCCATCAGGTAGATCAACCCCAGGTTTCCGGACCCGAGAACGACCACCTCGCGGTCCGAGACGTCGTTCTTCGGCCGCTTCTGCCGCGTTCCCGTCGCCTCGGCGGCGGCATTGCCGACTACCGCGTGCTGCTCGTCGCCGCCTGCGATCCCGATCACCCTTGCCCCTCCCAGCGAACGCTCGACGAGCTCATCGAGGCCGTAGCCGTTGCGCTGCTTGAAGGTCGCGCCCTGCGTCTGGCCGTGATCCGAGAGGACGACGATCTCGTACTGCCTGGCCGCGTAGGCGCGTGCCTGCTCGATCCGACCGAACTGCTGGTCGAGCTTGCGCAGCGCCTCGAGCGTGTCGGCGCGCTCCAGCCCGGAGTGGTGGGCGACCTCGTCGTAGCTCGAGAACGTCGCGTAGATTGCCGGGCGCCCCTTCATCATGTCCGCGAGGACGCCGTAGACGATCAGGTCGCGGACGACGACGCAGAGCGCCGCGCGCAGGAATGGATAGAGGCCGCCCCGGTGGCCCCGCGGGCGGACGTCCCGGCGCTTCGCGCGGCCGGCGGCCGACCACTCGAGCACGACTTCCCACCCGAACAGCACCAGCACGCGGATCACGTTGAAGCCGTTCGCGAAGAACGCCCGGTAACCCGGATTGGCGCGCTTCTCCGCGTCGATCCGGCTGCACGTCAGGATCACGTGGTCGGCGTCGCCCGAGAGCAGGTTGCCGCGGCTCGCGCCGCCTTCCGCGAGCAGCCCTTCGCCGGACGAGTGGCGGCGCTCGATCTCCGCGCAGTCCGGCGGCCCGGAGCAGGCGACCAGCTTCGCGGACTCCTTCTCGACCCACCGGAACGCCGGGATGTCCTCGTTCGAGCCCAGCAGGATTCCGGCCTGGCTCGCGCCGGTCTGCGACGAGAGGTCGGTCTCCCACTCGGCGAAGCGGTGGCTGCCGTCGGCGAGCCAGCGGGCCATCGTCGGCGCGCTCCCGTCCCGCATCGCGCGCTGCAGGACGGGGAGCGCAAGCCCGTCGATCTCGAGAAAGACGATTCCGCGCGCATCGGTGATCGTGCGGCCGCCGGAGCGTTTGGCGATTCGCTGGATCACCCTGAACGTGTACTCGTCGTCGTCGTTCGTGCCGAGGACGACGTCGATCGCGACGCCGAGCGCCGACGCGACGAAGGCGACGCCGAGCGCCGACCAGAAGGAATCCACCTTCAGATCTCCGCCGGTGATCCGGTCGGCGGCGAGCAGGATCAACGCGTCGACGATGAGGACGAGGACGAGGCCGACGAGCAGCATGAACGGCAGCCTCAGAGCGGCGATCAGCGGTGGGACGAAAGCGTTCAGTACTGCGATCGCAGCAGTCGCCGCCAGTGCGCCCCAGAAGCCGTTGACGGTTGCCCCCGGGACGATCCAGGCGGCCGCGAACAGCGCCGCGGCCGAGACCAGCCAGGCGACAACGAGCCGTAGTGGCCGCAGCTTCGGGCGCGCCGGGCTCCAGGCTGCAGCCCGGCCGTAGGCCGGTTCGGTAGTCGTCGTCATCGGATCCCGCTCCGAAGCGATTGTGCGGCGGCGCGTCCAGGGCTACCTCATCCGAAGGGGATGATGATCGCGGCCCTCCGGGGCTGTTCTCTGTCCACGAGAACCGTTGGGCCGGCTCACCTGGCTGGGGCACAGCACCGTCGTCGTCGACCTCGAAGACACGCGGGTCGTGACCGACCCCGTGTTGCGCGGCCGCGTCTGGCATCTGCGGCGCGACGCCGAGGTGACCGCGGAGTCGCTCGGAGAGCTGGACGCGATTCTCGTCTCGCACGCCCACTTCGATCACCTCGACCTGGGATCGCTCCGACGTCTCGACAACACGCTTCCGGTCGTCGTCCCGCGCGGCGCCGGCCGGCTCGTCCGGCGTCGCGGTTTCAGGACGGTCGTGGAGCTCGACGTGGGGGAGGAGGTCGAGATCGCCGCAATCCGCATTCGCGCGACTCATGCCGAACACGCGCCGGGCCGGGGGCCGTTCTCCGCGAAGACTCCGTCGCTCGGCTACGTGCTCGACGGGCCGGCCTCGGTTTACTTCGCCGGCGACACCGACCTCTTCCCCGCAATGCGGGAGCTCGGGCCGGTCGACGTCGCCCTACTCCCGGTCGCCGGCTGGGGCCCCACGCTCGGGCCCGGACATCTCGATCCGGCGCGGGCGGCGGAGGCGCTCCGCCTGCTCCGGCCGAAGGCGGCGGTGCCGATCCACTGGGGGACGTTCCGCACGCTGTTCGCCGAGCCGGCGGGCGACGGACCGGCGCGCGAGTTCGTCCGTCTCGCCGGCGCGCTCGCTCCGGAGGTCGACGTCCGCGTCCTCTCGATCGGGGAGACGCTCGCCCTCGAGGCGGTCTCCTGAACGCGCAGTTCGAACACCCCCTCGCGCACCCGCCGAGCCGCTGGTACCGGAACCGTTGGGTCAAGCGCGGCGTGGCGGTCGGGGCGGCGCTAGCCGTCATCGTCGGCACCTTCGTCTTCGTCCTACCGCAGTTCGCGAATTACGGCGAGGTCTGGGCACGCGTAGAGAAGCTCTCGTGGGAGTGGATCGCGGTCCTGCTCGCGACGGTCGTGCTCAACATCGTGACGTTTGCGCCTCCGTGGATGGCTGTGCTACCGGGCCTGGGGTTCGTTCAGGCGCTGACGGTGACCCAAGCCTCGACGGCCTCGACCTACGTGGCGCCCGGGGGGCCGGCCGTCGGGGTCGGCCTCTCCGCGGCGATGCTGCTCGGCTGGGGTTTCTCGGCGAGCGCCGTCGCGCTGGCAGTGACGTTGACCGGGGTCTGGAACCAGCTCGCGATCCTCGGCTTCCCGACGCTCGCGTTCGTCCTGCTGACGATCCACGGCGACAGCGGTGCGGCTCTGCAGACGGTCGCGACGCTCGGTCTGGCGGCGTTCGCGGTCCTCGCCGGCGCCTTCGCGGCGGCGCTCGCAAGCCCTCGGATGGCCGTGAAGATTGGCGATCTAGCGGCCGGCATCGTCAACCGCGTGCTGAAGATGGTGCGCCGCGGCCCCGTCAGCTGGGACGGCAGCAGCCTCGTGCGCTTTCGCGCCGGCGCTCTTGGCCTGCTCCGCAGACGCTGGCCCGTTCTGACCGTCGCGACCCTTGCGGGGCAGCTCTCGGTCTTCCTCGTGCTACTCGCATCCCTTCGCGCGCTCGACGTCGGGCCCGGGGAGGTGAGCGTCCTCGAGGCATTCGCGGGATGGTCGCTCGCACGGATCATCGGCTCGCTGCCGATCACGCCCGGCGGGCTCGGACTCGTCGAGGTCGGTCTCACGTCGGTACTCGTCGGCTTCGGGGGGAACCGGGCCGGAGTCGTCGCGGCGGTGCTGCTCTTCCGCTTCCTGACGATCGTGCCGACGCTCTTCCTCGGCGCTGGGGCAGGCTTCCTGTGGCGGAGGTATCGCCGGCCCAAGCCCGCCGAGGCGGCTTAGGCCCGGGGCTGGCGGAGCTGCCGGCGCTTCGATCCCGCCACCGAGACCGGTGAGAGTGGGCGGCCGAAGACGTCGATGAAGAGCGAGCACGGCCCGGACTCGACGGGCAGCGTCCCCTCGAGCACGTCGACCCGGTACGTCAGGTCCGTCCCCTCCAACGACGGCTCGTGCAGCACGACCACGGCGTCCGAGGCGCCGCCGGCCTCCTCCTCCAGGAAGGAGATGACGGCATTCGGCGGATCGACGGCGAAGCTGTTGACGCCCGCGGCCCAGAGCGACACGAACCGGCTCGAGGGGATGTGGCCGATCTCTCGGCGTGGCCGGTCCGCGAAGTAGACTGTCGAGTCCGTCAGGCCGTGAAGCGTCACCTTGTCGGAGTCGCTCGAGAACGCTGTCGCACTCTGAACGAAGAGCGCGTCGATTCGTTCCAGCTGCGGTTCCACGACCTCGCTCACCCGCCTGCGAGAGTTGTCCTTTGCGTCGCCTCGCCCGCGTCTGCGCGGGGTGACAGGATTCTCGTGTCCGTCGGGTGGTTGATACATCACCCCCTCCGGATGATGCTCGGGTTCCGGGTGCCGAGGAACGATCGGTCCACCATGGCCCGCGCAGGCTTTTTCCGGCATCTCATCAAGCGGGGCGGGTCCGTAGATGCCGAAGAGGCGCCGCCGGCGGTCGAGCTGAGCCCGGTCGAAGCCGGGCAGCTCGCGACCGTCTTCGCAGCCCCGCGCTGGCTGCGCGATCTCGGCCGCACGTCGTGGCTCCTCGTCGGCCTCTTCCTCCTGCTCGCGGGAATGGTCTGGCTCCTGGGGACGACGCAGACGATCGTGGGACCCGTCGTCGCTGGGACGATCGTGGCGGCGGTCACGGCCCCGGTCGTGCGGCGGCTCACGGCGCATCGGACTCCCCGCGCCGCTGCTGCGGCGATCGTCCTGCTCGCCGTCGCCGCTCTCGCAGTGCTCGTGCTCCTGGTCGTGATCGGCGGAATCACGTCGCAGGCCTCGGAGATCGGCAAGCACGCGAGCGAGGCCGCGGACAAGGCGGAGGGTTGGCTGAAGAGCGTCGGTGTCGACCAGTCCGGCGCGGCGAGCGCCAAAGACGCGGCCGAGAGGGACGTTCCGGCGATCATCTCTGCGCTGGCGACCGGCGTCATCCACGGCATCCGGGGGCTCACGTCGGTTGCCTTTGCGCTGTCGTTCTCGGCGCTCAGCCTCTTCTTCCTCCTCAAAGACGGCCCCTCGATGCGGGCGTGGGTCGATCGTCACCTCGGGGTGCCGCTGCCGGTCGCGCAGACGATCACCGGCGGGGTCCTGCGCTCGCTGCGGGGCTACTTCCAGGGCGTGACGCTCGTCGCGGCCTTCAACGCGATCGTCGTAGGGCTCGCGTCGCTTGCTCTCGGCGTCCCGCTTGCCGGCACGATCGCAGTCGTCACATTCGTGACGGCGTATGTCCCTTACATCGGCGCGTTCGTCGCGGGCGCCTTTGCAGTGATCATCGCGCTCGGTGCCAAGGGGACGACCATCGCGTTGGTCATGCTCGTCGTGGTCATCCTCGCGAACGGGCTGCTTCAGAACATCGTGCAGCCGTTCGCGATGGGGTCGGCGCTCGACCTCAACCCGCTCGTCGTCCTCGTGCTCACGATCGGGGCCGGGTGCGTGTTCGGGATGATCGGCCTCGTGCTCGCCGCGCCGATCGCGTCGGCGGCCGTTCACATCACTCGCGATCTAGCGCGGGCACGCGCGTCGGCGGCGGGCGAGGCCCTGGAAGGTCACGTTTCCGCGGAGCTGCCACCCGAGACGCCCACGGTGAGCGCGTGATGCGAGCTGGGCCGGATCATCCCGGGCGGATGACGACGGCTCTCCCATCGGCCCGGACCATCAGGGCACACAAGCGAAAGGACAGCCATGGATGATGACGGTCTTGGAGCAGGGTTCTGGCTGAAGATGATCGGCGTGATCTTCGCGATCGGCGTCGGCGGCTTGATCCTCTTCATATTCATCGGCGCGGCGTGGTACGCCTGGGGACTGCTCGGGATGTTCGTCTTCGTCGTCGGCGTGCTCGCGTTGGTCGCGTGGATCTACGACCGGCAGCACGCGAAGCGCTACGACGATCTGAGCGAGGACCTGAGTACCGAATAGACCCAGCGCGCTACGACGCGACCATGCGGCTCGAGTCGAGCGGGCGCAGCCTGCCGGTGCGCTCCTCTTCGGCGCCGGAAAAGCCGGGCTCGGCATCGACCAGTCCCAACTCGACGGCGTGCTCGATCGCCTCGCTGCGGCTGGAGACACCGAGCTTGCGGTAGACGGAGATCGCCTGAGTCTTGATCGTGTTGCGCGACACGAAGAGACGCTCACCGATCTCGCGGAAGGAGAGGTGGGTCGACAGCAGCGGCAGCAGGCGCAGCTCGGCCGCCGTCAGGCCCGAGCTGGCGCCGTTCCCGTTCGCCGGCATTGCGTCGATCTCTTCGGCGAGTGCATCGAGGGCGGCCGAGAGCACGCCGAGCT
Source organism: Actinomycetota bacterium (assembly GCA_046723355.1). Taxonomy (GTDB): domain Bacteria; phylum Actinomycetota; class Thermoleophilia; order Gaiellales; family Gaiellaceae; genus 13-2-20CM-68-14. Next base: position 13,326 of record JBKOUJ010000142.1, read on the forward strand.
TTGGCTTCACCGCGAGAACGTCGCGCGCTTCCTCGAGCATCTGCCGCGCCGCGTCGTGGTCTCTGAGCGTCACACACGCGTGTCCGAGCTCGAGCCGTGCCTGGACGGCGAGCCACGGGAGCGCGTGGGTGAGGGTCGGCAGGACGTTTTGTGCGAGCGTCAGCTGTTTCCGCGCCTTCTCCCACAGGCCGTGCCGCAGCATCGCCCGCGCCGAGGCGGCGAGCGCGAGCGCGCTCGTCGAGTAGTCGGTCAGCTCAGTCTCGTCCAGGAGCTCGCACGCCTCGGCCGCTAGGGCTTCGGCCTCGTGGTAGTCGCCCCGGGCGGCGGCGAGCAGAGACCGTTCGCCGAGGGCGATCACCTGGGTCTCCGTCGAGCCGAGGCGCTCGGCCTCCAGCGCCGCCTCAGCGAGGAGGGGGTCGGCCTTCGCGTCGTTGCCGAGAAGGATCGCCGCAGCCCCTTCGACGAGGAGGGCCGACGCACGCCATGTGGCACCCGAGCCAAGCTTCGCCACCGCCGCCTCGGCGTCCGCCAGCATCTTCGCGGGGCCGTTCGCACAGAGTGCGGAGCGCATGACAGAGATGCACGGGCGGACGGCGGCAATGCCTTTCCGGTGTCCGGCGGCCGCCCGTTCGGCCGCCGCCAGCCACCGCTCCGCCTCATCCGGTCGCCCTCGAACCGCATGGATGCGAGAACCATTGACCGCGACTGCCGGGTATCGCTCGAGCCGATCGTCGTCGTCGAAGGGACGAAGCCACGTCTCGAGCAGCGCCGCGCGCCCGCTGTGGTGGACCTTCAGCGCGATGGAGCTGAGGATGCGGGCCGCTTCGTCGCTGTCGCCGGCTGCGTGCGCGTGCCCGAGCGCCGCCTCGGGGTCGTCGTGGGCCTCGTACCAGTCAGCCGCGCGCTGGTTCAGGACTCGGACGAGGTGCGGCTCCACGTCGGCCAGCTCGCGCCGAAGGAGGTCGCGGAAGAGCGGGTGGTAGCGATACCACCCGCGTTCGCGGTCGACCGGCACCAGGAAGAGGTTCGATCGCTCGACAGCGCCGAGCGCGACGGTCGAGTTGTCGCCCTCGAGCACTGCGTCGCAGAGCGCGCCGTTCATCTTCTCCAGCACCGAGGTCCGCCGCAGGAAGGCGCGCTCGTCCGGCCTGAGCCGCTCCAGGTACTCGGCCTCGACGTAGTCCGCGAGGTAGCGGCCGTCGGCCTCGACGTGAGCTCCGTCGCCTTCGGCCCGGGAGGCCAGCGCCGTCAAGTAGATGCCGGCCGCCCACCCCTCCGAGAGCCGCAGGAGATCCAGAAGCTCGTCCTCCGCCAGTTCGACTCCACAACCTCTGAGCAGCATCTCGGTCTCCCGCCGGCTGAGCGCGAGCTCGTACGCGCCGATCTCGAGCAGCGGCGCGCCGACGCGGAGCGACGCGACCGGCAATTTCGACTGCTTGCGGCCGGCGAGGGCGACCATGGACTTTGCCGGCACGTTCTCCATCAGGGCCGCGACGATCGCGATCGCCTCTTCGGACTCGAGCAGATCGATGTCGTCGAGCACCAGCACCAGCGGCGAGTCCCGCGATGACAGGTGGGTGATCAGCCTCGGGACGATCGAGTCCCAGACCGATGTCCGCGGCTTTGCAAGTGCCTCGAGAATGCCCGGCTCGACCGGATCGACCCGGTCGAGCGCCGCGGCGAGATGGCGGAGCAGAACGAGTGGGTCATTGTCGCGCTCGTCGATCGAGAGCCATGCGAAGGGCCGCGCGTCCTTGGCCGCCCACTGTGCGAGCAGGGTGGTCTTTCCGTAACCCGCGGGAGCTACGACGATCACGAGCGGGAAGGCGCCGCCGGCACGCAACCGGTTGACCAGCGCCGTCCGGGAGACGCTGTCCCTGCGGACCTGGGGAACCGTCACCTTCGACTCGATGACGTCGACCGCGGGCGGCGGTTCGCGTTCGACGAGCACGGCCTTTGCCCCGAGGTCACGAAGCGTGGCACTCGGCCGCGCACGGCCCGCGCCGAAGCTTCTCGACCGGTCTAGGACGACCACGCTCGGCCCCGGGCGCGATGTGCGGGCGCGGACAGACCGTCGAGCGGATCAATCGAGCTGAGAGGTATCCCGGCCTCCCTTCGGTTGAGCCCCGCGGGGCTGCTCTCCCGCGACAAGTATCGCGCTCGGGCATCGCCGCGGAAAGGGGTGGAAACACCACAATTCTTGGCGGTGCCGGCACCACCGGCCCGCTGTCAGCGGGACGACGAGCTACGGGCTGCCTCGACGTTCACGAGCTCCTCGCGAACCGCCCAGAGCGCCAGCTGCGTGCGCGACGTGAGGCCGAGCTTGCGGAGGATGTTCGAGACGTGCGTGCGGGCCGTCCGCTCGCCGATCCCGAGTTGCAGCGCGATCTCCTTGTTCGCCTTGCCCTCGCCGACGAGGGCGACGACGTCGAGCTCACGCGCGGTGAGCTCTCCGGAAATTGCCCGCGGGTCCTGGAGCGTGGACATCAGCCGCCGGGCCACCGCCGGGTCGAGCTGAAGCTCGCCGCGGTGGGCCGCGCGGATCGCCGCCGCAACCTCGTCGGCGTCGGCGTCCTTGAGGAGGTATCCCGATGCACCGGCCTCGAGCGCGCGCTGCACGCGGTCCGGCTCGCCGAACGAGGTGAGCGCCACGACTTCCACGTCGTCGTAGCGGGCCCGAACCATGCGCGTCGACTCGATTCCGTCGACCGGCCTCATCTGCAGGTCCATCAGGACCACGTCGGGGCGGACACCCTCCGAGTCGAGCCGCGCGAGGAGGTCGAGCGCCTCCGCTCCACCCTCGGCGGAACCTACGACCTCGAGGTCGCTCTCGCCCTCGAGGAAGGCGAGCAGCCCGCTACGCACGACGGCGTGGTCGTCGACGACGAGGACGCGGATCCTTTCGCCGTCAGGTCCCATTGCTGCGGACCTCGATCCGGACGACCGTCCCCCCTCCGGCCTCGCTCTCGATCGTCAGGTCGCCGTCGATCGCGGCCGCGCGTCCGCGCATCGACTCCATCCCGAAGTGCCCGGGACGGCGGGCCGTCGCGTCGAAACCGCAGCCGTCGTCGGAGATCTCGACCAAGACGCTCTCCGGGCGGTCTTCGATCCGGACGATCGCCGATTTCGCGTGCGCGTGCTTGACGACGTTGGCGAGAGCCTCCCGGCCGATCGCGAACAGCTCTTCCTCCGTCCGAGGCTGAATCGGCAGCCGGGACTGGGGGCCCTTCACGCTGACTCGCAAGCCCGTCGTCGAGCGGATGCTCGAAGCGTGGGCGGCGAAGGCCGACATGAGCCCCGCCTCCACGGCGTCGCGGCGGAGCTGGAAGATGAGCGCGCGCATCTCGGTCTGCGCCGCCTTCGTCAGCTCGCCGATCGCGCTCAGCGACTGCCGGAGCTCGGACGAGGAGCCCGCGCCGTCGTGCTCGAGCGCCCTCTCCGCCGTCCGCGTGTGCAGCGCGGTCGAGAACAAGGCCTGCGAGACCGAGTCATGGAGATCGCGCGCGATCCGATGCCGCTCCTCCATCGCCCGTTCGCCTTCTCTGCGCCGCGCCTCGGCGAGCGCGCGGGAAGACGCCGTCCGTTCGGATACGAGCGCGCTCAGGAAGAGCGTGGTCACGGCGGTGACGACGATGTAGACCTGCGTCGCGAGCGTCCTGTGGTCGATCGGCTGACTGAAGAAGGGCCCGCTCTGGTGGGCGGTGGCGGCGATCGTCACGAGCGCGGTGATCGAGATCGACAGCGTCGTGCCTGCGGGGCCGAAACGGAATGCGGCCCAGATCAGAGCGGGGAAGATCACGTACGTCACCGGGCCGTTGATCGACATCGCAACCGATGCGAGCGCGGTGACGGTCGCAATCAGAAGCGCTCCTTCCCAGGTGCGGATGCGCCGCCACGCCTCGGCGGGGCGCGAAGCCCAGACAATGATCAGCGGCACGACGACCAGCCCGCCGGCCGTGTCGCCCAGCCACCACGTCCGCCAGAACTTCGGGACGTCGGGTCCCGTGATCACGCCGCCGGCGAGCATCGACACTGTTCCGACAGTGGCGCTGATCGCCGTCGCGATCCCAACCGCGAGAATCATTCCGCTGACGTGCTCGGAGCGGCCGAACGTGGCGCGCGACCCGATCAGTCGCCGGAGGAGCACCGAACCGACGATGACCTCGGCCATGTTGCCCGTCTGCTGTCCGACCAGGCTCCCAAACGGCAGGGAATGGAGGAGCTCGCCGTTGACGGCGAGCTCGGCGAGGAAGACGCCCGGCCAAAGGCTCGGACCCCAGAGGTAGAGCGCCGCGATGCCCACGCCCGCCGGCGGCCAGACAGCGGAGACCGAAGCTGTGTACTGGAGAGCCTGCCCGGCCTTCGCCGAGCCGTAGTAGGCGGCCGCGAGGACCAGAATCTTTGACGCGTATCGGCCGCGAGGGGAGCGCAGCGCGGAACCGACAGTCCACCGTACCGTGGGTTGCGTGACCGAAATCTCTGCCGGGGTCGCCGTAGGGCTCCTTTCGGAGGTACAGCCTCACGTTAACCCGATTTACGAGCCTGCGCCAAATGACGTAGGCGGCCCCGTACGAATGGCCCTACCGCTGTGGAGATCGGGCCGTGCATCCTTTGAGGTGCACCCGGAAGGGAGGCGCAGCGTTGCGTGACAACCCAGAGCAGCTGCGGCTGCCGGCGGCCAGGTTCGTCGGCCGCTTCGTCGGGGGGTAGAGATGGCGACGACCGCAGCCCCTGTCTCGGCTCGGACGGCGGGAGCGTTGCGTGCTTACGCCGTCGCCGGCCTGCTGGTCGCGGGCGCCGTGGCGTCGACCGCGACGATCTGGTTCGTCGTTCGAAGCCCGATCGTCGTCAATGCCGACTGGATCGGGATCGTCCGCGGGGTGCTGGTCGCCGCCTGGGTCGGCGCCGGCACGTACATGTGGTGGCGACGGGCCGAGAGCGGGCTGGGGCTGCTGGTCGCCGGCGTTGCGCTCCTGTACGCGGGGACCTCCCTGATGGCGTCCGAGGACGACGTCGCGCACACGATCGGCAGGGTCGTGCTCGCCGCGTTCGTCGTCTGCTTCGCCTACCTCTACCTCTGCTTCCCCGGCGATCGCCTCGTCGCTGCGCGCGACCGGTGGTCGATCGGTGCGTTCGCCGTCGCTACGGTCGTGCTCTGGCCGCTGGTGCTCGCCTTCTCGGCTGAGCTCCCGTCCGGGGGCGCACTCAACGAGTGCGGAAGCCGCTGCCCGGCGAACGCCTTTCAGGTTGTCGGCATCCCCAAAGCCGCAGAAGACCTGCTGAACGGCGCGGTCGGCGTTGTCACCGGCCTCGGCCTCGGCGGAATCGCGATCGTTCTCGTGCTGAAGGCCCGTTCGCCCGGCCGCCTACGCCGCCGCGCGGTCGAGCCGGTGCTGTGCGCCTTCGGTCTCATGGTCGCCGCCTATGTCATCAACGTCGCTGCGAGCCCGACGGGCTGGAAATTGGCCATCACCCAGGCCGCCGCCGCGGCCGGCGCTTTCCTCACCCCTGCCGCGATGCTGGTCGGACAGGGACGGGCGCAGTCGTACGCGGCGTCCGCACTCGGCCGGTTGGTCGTTCGGGGCCGCGCCGAACGCCTGACACCGGCCCAGATGCAGGAATGGCTGCGCGACGCGCTCGGCGACCCAACCCTCGAGGTCGCGCTCTGGGACAGGATCCGCTTCCGGTTCGTCGACACCGATGGGGAAGCCGCCGATGTCCTGAGCGCCCCGCCGGGGCGCGCGACCGCGACGGTGACCCAAGACGGCAGGCCGGTCGCCGTGCTCATGTACAGCGCCTCGCTGCAGGAGTCAGCCGACGTCGTCGACGGGCTCGCCGAGACCGCGGTGGTGCTGCTCGAGAACGCCCGGCTCGTCGACGAGCTGCGCGACTCCCGCGCCCGGCTCGTTGCGAGTGCCGATCATGAGCGCCACCGGCTCGAGCGGGATCTTCACGACGGGGCGCAGCAGCGTCTCTTCCTGCTTCAGGTAAAGCTCGCGCGCCTTCGCGAAGAGGTCGGCGACGCCGCGGTCGCCGCGAGGATCGACGAGATCGAGGAGGACGCCGGCGCAGCCCTCGAGGAGCTGCGCGTCCTTGCGCACGGGATCTACCCGACCGTCCTCGTCGAACGTGGCGTGCCGGAGGCCCTGCGCGCCTTCGCAATCGATGCGCCTCTTCCAGTCGAAGTGACCGACCACTGGATCGGCCGTTGCTCGCCCACGGTCGAGGCGGCTCTCTATTTCTGCGCCCTTGAGGCGATCCAGAACGCCGCCAAGCACGCGGGGGCGGGCGCGCGGGTGAGCATCGACCTCGATCGCGACGGCGACCGCATCGACCTGAGCATTGCGGACGACGGCGTCGGGTTCCACGCAGGCGGGGGCTCCGACGGGATCGGCCTCGTGACGATGCGCGACCGGATTGGCGCCGTGGGCGGAGAGCTGGAGGTCGCCTCGGAGCCGGGGGCGGGCGTGACCGTCCACGTCATCGTCCCCAACGCGCCCGAGCTCTCGCCGGACGTCGTCGCCCATTCGTCCGAATGGCAATCCGAGTAGTCGTCGGCGAAGACAGCTTTCTCGTTCGGGAGGGCATCGCCAATGTGCTGGGCGGTCTCGACGGGATCGAGCTCGTCGAGACGGCTGCCGACCTCGACGAGCTGCGAGCCTCGGTCGAGCGGACCGTTCCGGACGTCGTCGTGACGGACATCCGGATGCCGCCGACGGGTAGCGACGAGGGAATCCGGTTCGCGGACGAGCTTCGCTCCTCCCACCCGGAGATCGGGGTCGTGATCCTGAGCGTTCACGCCGAGCCGCGCTACGCCGCGGCCCTGCTCGAGGGCGGCTCGGACCGCCGCGCGTACTTGCTCAAGGAACGGCTGATGGACGGGGCGGAGCTCAGCAGGGCTCTGCACGCCGTCGCCGCGGGCCGTTCGGTCATCGATCCCGAAGTCGTCGAAAAGCTCGTGGCCGCCCACGAGCGAAGGGCGTCGCGGCTCGACGCGCTCACCCCCCGTGAGTTCGAGATCCTCGGCCTGATCGCACAGGGGCGCAGCAACCGCTGGATCGCGGAGAACCTGACGATCACGAAGCGCGCGGTGGAGCGGCACATCAACGCGATCTTCCTCAAGCTCGACCTCGGCGAGCCGGAGGACGTGAACCGCCGAGTGCGGGCGGCGCTGCTCTACCTGAGCGGCAGTTCCTGACTCGACTTTCACCCGTTTCGGACGATGGAACCCGGACGCTATAGCGGTTTTCTCGTGATGTCGTGACGGACCAGAAAGCGGGAAGCACCGCCGCAGCCGAGAAGGGTGCGAGCGAGGCGCGCAACAAGGCCGGGCGCAAGACCGCGATCGTGACCCTGCTCGTCGTGGCGTCCATCCTGGCACCACTCGCGGTGGCCTCGATCTGGGTCAAGAACCAGGTGACGGACACGAGCCGGTACGTCAGAACGGTGAAGCCGCTCGCCTCGAACCCGGCCATCCAGTCCGCCGTGGCGGCAAACCTGACGGACGCGCTGTTCACGCGCGTCGACGTCGAGGCGCGGGCCAAGGAGGCCCTGCCGCCGAAGCTGAAGCAGTTCGCTGCGCCGGCCGCGGTCGGCATCGAGAACTACACCCAGACCCTGACGAAGAAGTTCCTCGCCACGGACGCCTTCCAGAAGATCTGGGTGGAGGTGAACCGGCGCGCGCACAAGCAACTCGACAAGATCCTGACCGGGCAGGGCCACTACGTGCAGACGGCCCACGGCGACGTCGTGGTCGACCTTGCTCCCGTGTTGGCGAAGCTCAAGGATCGGCTCGACGCGCGCGGTATCACGGTCTTCGACCGGGTACCGACGAGCTCGGTGAACTCGAGGTTCGTCCTCATCAGCTCGAAGCAGCTCGACAACGCGCAGAAGGGCGTTCGCCTGCTGAAGGCTGCTGCGATCGCGCTTCCGCTCCTCGTGCTCGCCCTCTACGCGATTGCGATCGGCATCTCTCGGCGGCGACGGCGGACGCTCCTGCAAGCCTCACTGGCCCTCGTTGCCGGAATGGCCCTGCTGGGCATCGGCCTGGCGATTGGCCGCTCGATCTATCTTGACTACGTCGCAGGCCCGAAGCTGCCGCACGACGCGGCCACGGCGTTCTACGACACCATCGTCCACTATCTGCGGCTCGGTATCCGCGTGATCGCGGGGATCGCTTTGCTCGTCGCCGCGGGCGCGTGGGTGACCGGGCCGTCACGCGCGGCCGTTGCGATCCGCCAGTGGTTCGGCTCCCTCGTCGGCTGGGCGCAGGGGGAGACGGGGGCCGGCTCGACGGGGTTCGCGCGATGGGTCCGGTCGGCGAGGCGGCCGCTGCGGATCGGCGCGATCGTCCTGCCGATCGCGATCTTCTTCTTGTGGAACACGCCGACCGTGTCGCTCGTGATCGCTCTCGTCGCCCTGTCCCTTTTCCTGCTGCTCGTGATCGAGCTCTTCTCGCGCGCGCCCTCCGAGAAGGCCGGCCATGTGCCGACGACGACGTCATGAGCGGGCTGGACGGACATACCGCGATGCTCGCCGCCTTCACGCTTGCGGTCGGGATCGTGATGGTCCGGCTCGGCCTGCTCGAGGGTCTTCTCCGCCCGCGTTGGGAGCACCGCTGCGTCTCGTGCGGCACGATTGTCCAGCGCCGCGTCTGCCCGCGCTGCGGGGCCGAGCGTCACTAAAGCTCTTGCGGCAAACGAGCCTCGTCCATGTCGACGCGGTCTCCGCGCATGGGCACGCCTTCCCGTTCCAGAAGCTGCCGCTGGCGGGCACCCTTCGCGAGGCTTCCGTCGGCCCGGACGACGCGCTGCCATGGCAGGCCGCGCGACTTCGAGAGGACGAGGCCGACAAGACGCGGCGCTCGTGGATCGATATCGCCGTACGTGCGCACCCAACCCTCGGGGATCGCGCGGACACGCTCGACGATCCGCTCGGTGCGCGACTGCGGCTGCACGGTGCCGTATAGCACTCTCATAGCCGGTCCGGGCAGCTACCGTCCGGTCAGATCGGGATGAGCGAGACGAGGGGCACGACTCGGGACAGTCTCAAGCGGGAGTACGCGACCGACGAAATCGTGGTCGAGTGGGAGCCGCGCCTCTGCTTCCACTCCCGGAACTGCGTGCGGTCGCTGCCGCAGGTCTTCGACGAAAGCCGCCGGCCGTGGGTTGCTGTCGACGCCGCGACGGCGGACGAGATCGAGGCCGCGGTCGCGCTCTGCCCGTCGGGCGCGCTGCGGACGCACCGCCCGCGGGCGCACAAGGCCCGGCGGCCGAACGAGACCCGGGTTCGCGCTTCCTCGAACGGGCCGCTGCTCGTCTCCGGCGGCGTTCGCATCGTCGATGCCGAGGGCAACCTCCTCTATGAGGGCGAGCGGGCAGCGCTCTGCCGTTGCGGCGGCTCCGCCAACAAGCCTTTCTGCGACGGCACCCACAGGACCAACGGCTTCAGTGGCTGACACGCTGCCGGTCCTCTGGCAGGCGGAGTGGTGCCCGTTTTCCTCGGCCGTGAGGGAGGTGCTGACCGAGCTTGGGATCGACTTCGTCGCGCGCCAGGTCGAGCCGTGGCCTGACGAGCGCCAACGGCTACGCGACGCCGCTGCGAGCGATCTGACTCCCGTCCTCCAGACCGAGGACGGTCGGACCTTCCGCGGTACTCGCGAGATCTTCGCGCACCTCCGCGAGCGCGAGCCTTGGCGCTTCGACGCCGCTCACCGTCGCCGCTTCGCCGATCATCGCGACGCTCGGGAGACGGACGTGCCGGGCCAGCTGATCGAGTACTTCCGCGGAACGGACGAGCTCCAGAGCGGAAAGGGGACGCCGGCCGAGGCGGAGGTGGTCGACGTGCCGGACAAGAACCGCTACGAGCTTCGGCTCGGCGACCGGCTGATCGGACTCGCTGCCTACCGCCGCCGGAACGGCCGGATCGTCTTCACGCACACGGAGGTCGACAAAGCGTGCTCGGGACACGGCTTCGGCAGCCGTCTGGCCGAGGCCGTGCTCGAGGATGCGCGCCGCCAGGAGCTCGAAGTCGTGCCGCTCTGCCCGTTCATCACGGGCTACATCGAGGCACATCCGGAGTATGAGGACCTCGTCCCGGCGAGTTACCGCGACCGCTTGAACGTCGCTTAGCCGCGGTTCTAGGCCGCAGGCGGCGGCAGTGGGGCGCAGCCGGGCTCGTGCTTCTTGGCGAGCTTCAAGAGAAGCGCGTGCAGCGTCTCGCGCTCGGCGTCCGTGAGCGGGTCGAGGAACGCGTCCTCGTTGTCGCGCGCGACCTTGTTCAGGCCGCTCAGCATCCGCTTGCCGTCCCCGGTGAGACTGACCAGGTGCCGGCGGCGGTCCTGCGGGTCGCGGCGCCGCTCGACGAGGCCGCGCGTCTCGAGCTCGTCAAGCAGCCCGACCAGCTGCCCGCGGTCGTACCCGAGCGCATCGGCGATCGAGCCCTGCGTCTCGTGCGAGCTCTCGCCGAGCGCGATCAGGACGGCGTGGTGATAGGGGTGGAGGCCGAGTTGCTCGTAGGCGGACATCGACCGCTCCTTGGCGGTGTAGCCGAGCCGCTTGAGCAAGAACGTCGTCGACCCGACCAGCTGCTGCGGCAACCGGGCGATCATCGTCGAGACGGGGCCTTTCGGACTTGTAACAGTCATGTGAATAGGGTAGCGCGAGCAATCGTTGTTCTGCTTTAATGTTGTACATGACAACGATTGGGGAGGTCAACTGATGGGAATCCCGGGCGTCGAGCGCCGCTGGAGCGCGCTCGCACTGATCGTGACGGCGCAGTTCATGGTCATTCTCGACGTGGCGATCGTGAACGTTGCACTGCCGTCGATCAAGTCCGACCTCGGGTTCTCGCAGACGAACCTCCAGTGGGTCATCTCGGCCTACGCGATCATGTTCGGAGGCGTGTTGCTGCTTGGCGGCCGGCTCGCCGACCTGCTCGGCCGACGCCGACTCTTCATCGCCGGGCTTGCACTGTTCGCGGCGAGCTCGCTGCTCTGCGGCCTCGCCTGGTCCGAGGCCTCGCTGATCGGCTTCCGCGCAGTGCAGGGGCTCGGCGGCGCGCTGCTCGCGCCCGCGGCGCTCTCGCTGCTGATGACCACGTTCGCGGAAGGCCGCGAGCGCAACCTCGCGCTCGGCATCTACGGCGCCGCGTCCGGGAGCGGCGCGGCAGCCGGCGTGCTGCTCGGTGGCCTCCTGACCAGCTACCTGAGCTGGTCGTGGATCTTCTTCATCAACGTTCCTGTCGGCATCGCAGCGATCGCCCTGACGCCGATGCTTCTGCGGGAAAGCCGCGCCGACCTCGCGCATCGGCACTTCGACTTCCCCGGTGCCGTCTCGATCACGGCAGGCCTCATGTTGCTCGTCTACGCGACGACCCGCGCGACGAGCGACGGTTGGGGCACGCCTGTCACGCTGGCGCTCTTCGCGGGCGCGGCGGCGCTCGTGCTTGCTTTCGTCGCGATCGAGCTTCGCTCGCCGTCGCCGCTTCTTCCGCTGCGGATCTTCCGGAGCAGAACGCTCACCGGGGCCAACATCGCAATGGCGATCGTGGGCGGCGTCGCCTTCTCGGAGTTCTTCCTGTTGACGCTCTACCTCCAGGACGTCCTGCACTACTCGGCCGTCGAGAGCGGCGTCGCCTTCCTCGCCTTCGCGCTCACGGTCGTGCTCGTCTCCAACCTCGCGCAGCTCATCGTCGGCCGCTTCGGCATCCGGCCGACCCTGACGGCCGGCCTGCTCATCTCCGCGATCTCGGTCGCGTGGCTGGCCCGCTTGCCGGTCGACGGGCACTACTTCCAGGACATCTTCCCGGGCTTCGTGCTCGGCGGCGCCGGCATGGGCCTGTCGTTCGTGCCCGTCACGATCGCGAGCCTCACGGGGGTCGATCGCTCGGACGCGGGCGTCGCCTCGGGCTTGGTCAACACGAGCCGCCAGATCGGCGGCGCGCTCGGGATCGCTGCGGTGAGCGCTGTCGCTGCGAGCGCGACCAGCAACTACGTGAGCGTTCACGGCGTCGCCGCCACGAGCGGAGCGGCGCTCGACCACGGCTTCCAGACCGGCCTCTATGTCCTGATCGGCCTGCTCGTCGCGGGCGCGCTGATCGTGGCGACGCTGATCCGGCCCGCGCGGCCGCGGCCGGCGGAGGCTCCGGTTGCCGCAGAGGGAGTGGCGCTCGAAGAAGCAGCCTGAGTCCCGGTCTTCCGTCAGCCGGCCACTCCGGCGTACGCTGATCCGAATGGGCATGTTCTTCCACTCGGCTAACGAGGCGCCCGAGCGGCCGGCCGACCCGGCACGTCGGCGGGCGAACCTGCGCCGTATCGGGCGGCTCTTTGCTCCGTACAGGCGGAGGCTCGGCGGCGTTCTGCTGCTGATCGTCGTCTCGGCCGGGCTGGGCGTCCTCCCGGCCTTCCTGCTCAAGCGCGTCCTCGAGGCGATTTCGCAGAACGACACGACCGCCCTGTCTATCGCCGCCGGCGGGATGATCGCGATCGCGATCGTGACCGGCGTGCTCGGCGTCGTCCAGACGCTCCTGTCGAACCAGGTCGGCCAGCGCGTCATGCACGACCTGCGCGCTTCGGTCTTCCGACATCTGCAGCGTCTCTCGCTCGCGTTCTTCACGCGCACGCGGACCGGGGAGGTGCAGTCGCGGATCTCGAACGACATCGGGGGCGTCCAGAACGTCGTCACCAACACCGCCACCTCGATCGCCTCGAACCTGACGACGGTCGTGGCGACGATGATCGGCATGCTCGTGCTGAGCTGGGAGCTGGCGCTGTTCGCGTTCGCGCTGATCCCGCTCTTCGCCTGGCTGACGCGCCGGGTCGGAAACGAGCGCCGC
>JBKOUJ010000008.1:0-31177 GCA_046723355.1 Actinomycetota bacterium
CTCCATGATCAGCTCGACGAGATCGAGCGAGTCGGCGTCGAGATCTTCCTGAAATGAAGCCTCTTCGGTGATCTCGTTCTCGTCGACGCCGAGCTGTTCGCCCAGCACTTCCTTGACTCGCTCGAAGACTTCCTCTCGCGATGCTGCCATTTCACCTACCTTGCGGGTTCGGGATCAGAGCGCGCGGACTCTAACACGCCCGTTTCAAGCCGTTCCTGCATTCGTCCGACGACGTCGTGCTCGACCCCGCGTGCGGCAAGACGGATCGCGTTCGCGATCGCGCGGCGACCCGAGTTGCCATGGGCGATAACGGCCAGGCCCCGCAAGCCGAGCAGATAGGCGCCGCCGTACGTGTCCGGATTGAGACGTTCTCCGAGGCGGCGTGCAGCGGGACGGATCAGCAGCCCGCCGAGCTTGGCCCGGCGGCTCGCTTCGATCTCCTCGCGCAAGGCGTCGAGCAGCGTGGCGATCGTCCCCTCGAGCGCCTTGAGGACGACGTTGCCGGTGAAGCCGTCGCAGACGACCACGTCAGCGGCTCCCGCGAGCAGGTCACGACTCTCCGCGTTGCCCTTGAAGTTGAGATCGTCCTTCCGGAGCATCGCAAACGCCTCGAGCGTGAGCCGGCTTCCCTTCTCCGGCTCCTCGCCGATCGACAACAAACGCACCTCGGGATCGCGGATCTCGAGGAGCTCCTGCATGAAGATCGAGCCCATGTGCGCGAACTGGCGCAGATGCTCGGCCCGCGCGTCGCCGTTCGCGCCTGCGTCGATCAGGAGCGACGGCCCGCGGCGGGCCGGGAGCACGAGCGCGATCGCAGGCCGGTTGACGCCGCGGAGACGGCGGATCTCGACGAGCCCGGCGGCAAGCACTGCGCCGGTGTTCCCGGCGGAGACGACCGCGTCGGCGAGCCCTTCGTGCACGAGACGGCACGCGACCACGAGCGAGCTGTCGCGCTTCGCGCGCACGGCCTCGCCGGGCTTCTCGTCCATCCCGATCGTGGTCCGGGCCTCCACCAGCTCGAGCCCGCCGGTGTCGAGGCCGGGCGGCCCGACGAGCAGCGGCGTGATCTGCGGCGATGCGGCTTCGATCGCGCCCGCAACGACCTCGTCGGGGGCATTGTCGCCCCCCATCGCGTCGACCGCGATGCGGATCACAGAGTTATGAGCCGAGCGGAGCGAGCGGCTCGACCTCGCGACCGCGGTACGTCTTGCAGGTCGGGCACATCTGGTGCGGTCGGGTCGGCTGGTGGCAGTTCGGGCAGAGGCTCAGGCGCGGCGCGGAGATGCCGTGCTGGGCGCGGCGCTTGTCACGGCGCGACTTGGAGGTTTTTCGCTTCGGGACTGCCATGAGCGGTCGGCCAGTATAGCCACAAGGGCGGCAGCGTCCTCTGCCCCGGATAGAAGACCGGAGCCGGGATTAGAGCTGGTCGCGGAGTTCCGCCAGCGCGGCCCAGCGCGAGTCCTGGCGTTCCTCGTCGTGCGTGTGCGGCTCGGCGTTTAGGTCTTTGCCGCAGATCGGGCAGAGGCCTGCGCAGTCGGGCCGGCAGAGGATCTGATCCGGCAGCGCCAAGGCGACGGCATCGCGTCCCCAGGCGGAGAGGTCGAGCCGGTCGTCGTCCAGGTAGGGCGTGCGCAGCTCCTCCGACTCGGGGTTCGTCGCCTCGTACTCGCGGGCGGAGATCGGCACGTCCAGGACGGCGTCGGCAAGGCAGCGGTAGCAGGGGCCATGCAGGCGGGCGTCGAAGCGGAGCTCCAACACCGTTCCGGTGCTGGCGCGCGTTATCGACAATTCGGCCGGGACCGTCTCCGGAACCGGCAGATAGCGCTGGCCGCCAAGCTCGAGCGGTTCGAGCTGGACGTCGCGCCCGTCGACGAACTGCTCGCCGGAGCGCAGTCTGAGGGTACGGAGGTTGAGGACCGTCATCACGGCCAAGGTAGCAACGCCTCAGCGCGTTCTAGCGCCCGCTAGCGCCGTCGGACGACGAGCTCGTCGAGCGGCAGTCGGTTCGCCTCGGCGCTCCAGTCGTCGGCGCTTCTCGACTCCGGCGCGAGGTCGCGTCTCGGGTAGCCGAAGGAGAGGACGATCACCGGAACGAGGTCGCCCTCGAGGCCAAGAGCGTCGGCCGCGGCAGCCGCATCGGGCATGCCGTTGGGACACGACGCCACCCCATCATTCCAGGCCGTCAGCATCATGTTCTGCACCGCGCGGCCCACGTCCAGCGCCCTGCCGGCGCCCTCGGTCACAATCGCCACGGCGAACGCGGCCGTCTCGATGTTCCTCGGCTCGTAGACCGTCGGCGCGAGCGTCTGTCTCCACCGCTCGTCCTCGACGACCACGAACCGCCACGGCTGCCGGTTCACCGCGCTCCCCGAGAGCCGACCGGCGTTGAGGATCCGCCGCTGGACGTCCGCGGGCACCGGACGGTCGGCGTAGCTACGCCAGTCGCGCTTGCTCGCGACGGCGAGGTAGGTGTCCACGAGTGGGCTAGTAAGGCTGGTCGTTCGTCGACGCGCCGTCGACGCCGACTCCGACGCCCACACCCGCAACAACGGACTCCTGCGAGCGCTCGTGCAGCCGCTCGCGCCCCCGCTTGACCGCGCCCAGGAACTTGTCGAGGTTGACCTCGAGAGTCGAGAGGATGCTGTCGGCCCAGTCCTCCATCTCGAGGCGCGTCTCGCGCGCCTGGCGCCTGGCCTCGTCGACGATCTCCTGCGCCTGGCGTTCCGCGAGCTTGACGATCTCCGTCTGCGAGGCCTCGCGAACCGCCTGCTCACGTGCCTCGCCGAGGATCCGGTCGCATTCCCGCTTCGCCTCGGCGAGCATCTCCTGCCGCTCCTTGACGATCCAGCGAGCCTGCTTGATCTCCTCTGGGATCGTCGCTCGCATCTGGTCGAGGATGTCGTAGATCTCCTCGCGGTCGATGCGGACCTGGTCGGTCAGCGGCACGGCCTTCGCGTTGTGCACGAGGTCGTCGAGCTTGTCGATGAGAACGAGTACGTCCATGAATTCACGGAGTCTACAGAGGTCGCAGGATTAGCCACCTCCGCCGAAGAGACGGCGGAAGAAACCGGGCGGCGGCTGGGCCTCGGGCTCCGGTTCGGGCTCCGGAGGCTTGAACGTGGTCAGCTCGCGGCCCTCGTTGGTGCCGAACACCCAGCGGCGCCCGCTCGCGCGCAGGCGCTCGAGCAAGCTCTTCGCCTCTTCGGGCGCGAGGCTGACGTCGCCGGGTGCGTCGAGCTTCTCGGCGAGCGCTGCGGCGGCATCGGCCTCGCCCCGTGCCTTTAGCTTCTGAACGAGCTCGCGGGCGTCCTGGCGCGGAAGCGTGACGCTTCCGCCCTCGCCGCCGGCAAGGAGGCTCTCGAGTCGCTGCGTCTCGGTCATTCCCCTGGCTTCTCCGGCGTCCCCGGCCGCCCGTCCGGGAACAGCTCCGCGAAGCGGCTCGCGACGACGGCCGGGACGAGCGCATCAACCTTTCCGCCGAACGAGGCGATCTCCTTCACGCCGCTCGAGGAGACGAAGCTCACCTCGGGGCTCGCCATCACGTAGACGGTCTCGACCTCAGGCGCGAGCGTCCGGTTCAGCTGGTTCATCTGGAACTCCCACTCGAAGTCGGAGATGACGCGAAGGCCCTTGACGATCGCCTTCGCCTGCCACTTCCGCGCGAAGTCGACGACCAGCTCCGAGAAGACGTCGACCTCGACGTTGTCCAGGCCTTCGAGGGCCGCGTTCAGGAAGGCAACCCGCTCGTCGAGCGTGAACATCGGCTGCTTGTGCTGCGGATTTCCGACGACGCCGATCACGAGGCGATCGAAGATGCCGGCGGCGCGCTGGATCACGTCGACGTGGCCGTTCGTCACGGGGTCGAAAGTGCCGGGGTAGATCGCGGTGATCACGGATTTTCGACTGAGGCTTCGTTTGCGATGTCGCGAAGAGGACGTGCCGGCTCTGCCGGCGCGGCCGCTTCAAACACCGTGATGCGGGCGCGGCCGTAGCGGCGGCTCGTCCGTTGGCAGAGCGGCGGCAGCGCGGGCTCCTCTCGCGCGGCGGTCTCCACGACGACGAGACCCTCGTCGGCGAGGACGGCAGGCAGATAGCGGGAGAGCCCGGTTTGCACGGAGGAAAACATCTCGTAGGGCGGGTCGACCAGCACGAGATCGTAGCGGCGGCCCGCGGCCGTCTCGGCGGCGAGGGCCCGGAGAGCCTCTTGCGGGACGACGCGGGCGCCGGTGAGGCGGAGCTTGTCGAGATTGCGGTCGATGGCGCGGAGCGCCTCTCGGTCGCTCTCGACGAAGACGGCGCTCGCGGCGCCTCGCGAGAGCGCCTCGAGGCCCATTGCGCCCGAGCCGGCGAAGAGATCGAGGACGGTCGCGCCGTCGACCGGGCCGATCAGATTGAAGGCCGCCTCGCGGGCACGGTCCGAGGTCGGACGCGTGTCATGTCCTTTCGGGGCGAAGATCCGCGCGCCCTTGTTGGTGCCGGCGATGATTCTCACAGGCGCCTCACGAACAAATCGTGCCGCGCGGACGTGTCTGTGGACGAAAAGTCACGTTTTCGTTGCAGTTGCCGTGTCCGCTCGCGGCAGTTCGAGTGGACAGTCCACTCGAACTGCGCAACCGTCAGGCCAGCGAGTCGACCTCCGCACCGGCGAAGAAGCGCTCGACTTCGTCGTTCAGCGGCCCCTCGTACTCGACCAGGTCCCCCGCGAGCTCGCGCGCTCGCTCGAGCAGCTGCCGATCGGCGCGTAGGCGCGTGAAGCGGAACTCCGACAACCCCGCCTGCCGCGTGCCCAGGAGCTGGCCCTCGCCGCGCAGCTCCAGGTCCTTCTCCGCGAGCTCGAAGCCGTCGGTCGTCGCGACGAGCGCCTCCAGCCGCGCCACCGCCGTGTCGGTCAGCTCCTCACGAGCCCGTGAGACGAGGAGACAGTAGGACTGCTCGGCGCCGCGGCCGACGCGGCCCCGCAGCTGGTGAAGCTGCGCCAGGCCGAACCGGTCCGCCTCCTGGACGATCATGATCGTGGCGTTCGCGACGTCGACGCCGACCTCGATGACCGTCGTCGCGACCAGCACGTCGAGCTCGCGCGCCTTGAAGCGCGCCATCAGCTCCCGCCGCTCAGCGGGACGCAGGCGCCCATGCAGCAACCCGACGCGGTAATCCCGAAGCTCGCCGCGCCGGAGCCTCTCCGCCTCGGCCTCGGCGGCCCGCGCCTGGGACGTCTCGGACTCCTCGATGAGCGGACAGACGACGTAGGCCTGCCGGCCTTCGTCCAGGTGCCTGCGCAACCGTCGGTACGCCTCCGTGCTGCGCTCCTCGGTCACCCAGCTCGTCACGATCGGCTTGCGGTTGGCGGGCGGCTTCGCGATCTCGGTGACCGAGAGGTCGCCGTACACGGTCAGGGCCAACGTGCGCGGGATCGGCGTCGCGGTCATGTGCAGAACGTGCGGCGACCGCCCTGCCGCAAGCGCACCTCGCTGCTCCACCCCGAAACGATGCTGTTCGTCCACCACGGCCACCGCTAGATCCGACAGCTCAACCCCTTCCTGGATCAGCGCATGCGTCCCGACGAGGATCTGCGCGCCCTCGACCTCGCCCTTGACAGAACCCGTCAACAGTGCGACACGAACCCCGAGTCCCGCGCAGATAGGGTCTACGGTCAGGAAGTGCTGCTCGGCGAGCGTCTCGGTCGGAGCCATCAGGGCGCCCGCCTTTCCCGCCTCGACGGCGCGCAACAGCGCATACAGCGCGACGACCGTCTTGCCGGAGCCGACGTCACCCTGGAGGAGCCGCTGCATCGGCTTGGCGCCGGCGAGATCGGCGTCGATCTCCGCGATCGCACGCTCTTGATCGGCCGTCAGCTCGAAGGGCAGCGCCTCGCGGTAGCGGCCGACCAGCTCGCCCGGTTCCCCGAGCGCCGGCGCGGTTGCCTCGTCGGAGCCTTCACGGATGCGCGCCAGCCCGACTTGGAGCAGAAGCAGCTCGTCGAGGGCGAGCCGCCGCCGCGCTGCTTCCGCCTCCTCCGCGCCCCGCGGCCGGTGCAGGGCGACGAGCGCATCGAAGCGCAGCGGCAGCCCTTCACGCGCGCGCAGTGCAGCCGGCAGCGAGTCGCCGAAGTCCCGCGCGTGCGGCAGCGCCGCCTCGACGAGCGTCCGCAGCCTCGGCGAGGCCACCTCCTCGCTCGCGGGATAAACCGGCGCGAAGTCCGCGGTCGCCGCCGCGCCGTCGAGGTCGTACGAGCGGACGTGGAACTCGTTCCGCCGCAGCTGTCCGCGCAGCCGCAGCCTCGTTCCCGGCTGGAGCTTGTCGGCGAGCCAGGGCTGGTTGAACCAGACAGCCGAGATCTCGCCGGTCTCGTCGCGCACGGCCGCCTTCAGCACGGTCAGCCGGCGCCGGCTCGGGCGCACCGAGACCCGGCGCACCTCGCCGGCGATGACGGCCTCCTCCTCGCCGAAGAGTTGCGAGATCGGCGTCTCGCCGACCGCTTGCTGATAGTCGCGCGGCCGGTGCTCGAGCAGGTCGCGGACGGTCCGCAGCCCGAGCTTTGCAAGCTTCGACCGCAGCGACGGGCCAACCCCGGGCAGCCTGTCGAGCGCCCAGGACAGTGAGCCGAAGCGCGGCCGGCCGCGCGTGGGAGGCCACGACGCCGGACGGTCTGTTCCCGCAAACCCCGACAGCTCAGCCATCGTCGAACCAGAAGAGGCCGACGGTACCCGGCCCCGCGTGCGTGCCGACCACCGGCCCGAGCATCGTGACGAGGTCGAGGTGCGCCTGCGGCCGCGTCCGGCGGACGAGCTCCTGCAGCGCCTCGGCGCGGTCGGGCGCGTCCGCGTGCGCGATCGCCGCCCGTAGGCCCGGCCCTTCGGGCGAGCTCGCCTCGAAGGCGTCGACGAACTCCTGGAACGCGCGGCGATTGCCGCGGACGCGCTTGAGCGGAATCACCTCGCCGCCGCGGATGGTCAGGATCGGCTTCACGTTGAGCAGCTGGCCGGCCCATGCCGCCGCGCGGCCGATCCGGCCGCCGCGGGCCAGGTAGTCGAGCGTGTCGAGCGTGAAGACGATCTGGGACTCGCGCCGGTGACGCTCGGCGAGCGCCTCCACCTCCTCGTCGCCGGTTCCTCGCTCCAGCCGCCGCTGAATCGCGAGCCCGAGCATCGCGACCGCCGCCGAGGCGGTCTCGGTGTCGACGACGCGGATCCGGTCGCCGATCTCGGAGGCCGCCCGGCGCGCGCTCTCGACCGTCCCGGAGAGCTTGCCGGCGATGTGGAGCGAGTAGACGCGCTCGTATGCACCGAGCTCGTCGTAGACGGCGCGGAAGTCGCGCGGCGTTGGCTGCGAGGTTGACGGCATCACCGGCGAGCTCCGCAGCCGAGCGTAGAACTCGTCCGGCCCGAGCTCGACGTAATCACGGAAGCTCTCGTCCCCAAACCGGACGTAGAGCGGAACGATCCGCCAGTTGGGAAAGCGTTGCGGCGCGTCCGGAAAGTCGGCCGTCGAGTCGAGGACGATCGCCGTGTTGCCTGCGTCTAGGTCCACTACCCCGCCGGGGTCATTCCGGCGGCACCGCGGATCGCAGCGACGATCTCCTCCAGGTCGTCGTCCTTGCTCAGGCACGCGACCGCCCCCGCGTCGCGGAGCGCCTGGCGTTCACGGACGTTCGCCGAAGCCGTGAGGCCGATCACGGCGGCGCCGGGGTAGGCGTCGAGGAGCGCCGCGGTCGACTCGACGCCGTCCATGCCCGGTAGGCGGTAGTCCATCAGGACGACCTCCGGCCGCAGGTCGCGGACGAGCTCGACTGCCTCGGCGCCGTCCTCGGCCGCTCCCACGATCTCGATGCCGGAGTCGAGCCCGAGCACGAGCTCCAGACCCTCGCGGAAAACCTGGTTGTCCTCGACCAGGACGACCCGGATCGGCTGCTCCACCTCTGCGAGCCTAGCCGTTTACTCGGCCGACACGAGCAGCGGGTAGTGCGGCTGGCCGCCCTCGTGGACCTCGATCTCGAGCTCGGGATCGCTGCGCTCGAGCGCCGCGACCAACTCGCTGACGTCCGGATGGTCGGCGCCGGTCAGGAGCATCACGACCTCGCGCGGCTCTGCGAGCAGCCGCTCGAGGACGGCGCTGGCAACCGGCTCGAACTCCGCTCCGCCCGTGAACGGCTCTTCTCCGACGATCCCGAGGTACTCGCCCTTGCCGACGGCCCGCCCGTTCAGCTGAACCTCGCGCGAGGCGATGGTCACGGCGCCGGTGATGACGCGCGCCGCCGCGTCGTCCATCGCGGCCGCGTTCGCCTCGGCGGCCAGGTCCGGGTTGAACGCGATCAGCGCGGCGAGGCCGGCCTGGATCGATTCCGTCCGGACGACGGCGGCCGGCTTCGACGCGAGCGACACGGCCTGCTGGGCGGCGAGCGCGACGTTCGGGTTGTTCGGCAACACGATTGCCTCCGGCGCCTTCGTCGCCTCGATGGCGGCGACCAGATCGGCCGTCGACGGGTTCATCGTCTGCCCGCCTTCGACGATCTGCGTGGCGCCGAGACTCTCGAACAGACGGCGATTTCCGACGCCCGCGACGACCGCGACGACCTCGGCCGCAGCCGGAGGAGGACTGGGAACGGCGGCGAGGAGGCGCCGTTCGCGCGCCTTGGTCTGGCGATGCATGTCCGCGATCTCGACGTTCTCGATCGCGCCCGCACGCGTGCCGATCGCGAGCGCCGCGCCCGGATCGTCGGTGTGGACGTGCACCTTGAGAACCTGCTCGTCGCCGACGACGAGGAGCGAGTCCCCGAGACGCTCCAGGTCGACCTCGACGCGATCCGGGTGGAGATCGCCTTCGATCACGAACGACGTGCAGTACCGGAAGTGCGAGAGCTCCTGGTGAGCGGCTTCCACCGTCGCCTGCTCGACCGGAGGCGCCTCTGGCAGCGGCTGTCCCCCAACTGCCGACGAGATCCCGCGCATTAGCTCGACGAGGCCGGCCGCCCCCGCATCGACGACGCCGGCCTCGCGCAGAACGTCGAGTTGTTCCTGCGTGTGCGCGACCGCCTCTTCGCCCCGCACGACGAGGAGCTCGAGGAGCTCTTTGACGGGACGCGCACTTTCAGCCTCGGCCGTCTCCGCGAGCACGCGGATAGCGGTCAGCATCGTGCCCTCGACCGGCTCGCGGACTGCCCGATAGGCGGCATCGGCTCCGCCTCTAAGCGCCCGAGCCACGGCCGCGCCGTCGATCGTGCCCGGCTCCGCCAGCGCCTCTGCGGCGCCACGGACGATCTGAGAGAGGATCACGCCCGAGTTACCGCGCGCGCCCATAAGCGCGGCGCGGCTCGACTCGCGCGCGAGCTCCGCCCGGTCCGCCGTAGTTGACGAGTCCAGTGCCTCGAGGACCGCCCGAGCGGTCGACGCCAGATTCGTGCCCGTGTCGCCGTCCGGCACCGGATAGACGTTGAGATCGTCGATCCGCACACGGCTCCGCTCGAGGGCGGCAACGGCCCCGCGGACGAGATGGAGGACGGCCTCCCGCTCGCTCACGCCGATTGCTCCCTCGCCTTTGGCTCGGTCGCGCGGGGGAAACCATGTTTCCCCCGCGAGCCCCCTTCTTCTTCTGGGCGCGCCTCGGTAGGCGCACCGTAATCGGCGCGCCTACTGAGGATTTCGATCCGGGGAACCTCCCGGTTCCCCATAACCCCCTCCACCAGTCCGCTCACGCGGACTGCCGCACGTCCTGGATGTGGACGTCCACCGCGGCGACACGCAGGCCGGTCAGCCGCTCGACCTCGTACTGCACCTGTGAGCGGATCGTCGCCGCGACCTCGGCGAGGTTGAGGCCGTACTCGACCACGACGTGGAGGTCGAGCGACACGGAGTCGCCGTCGCCCGAGACTGTGATTCCTTGCGCGCGGTTCCGCGGCAGCAAGCGCCCGACCTTCGCCCGAGGGCCGCCTCCCATCCCGACGACGCCGTAGCACCGCGCCGCGGTCTGGGCGACGATCTGCGTGATCGCGCCGGTCGAGATCGTGATCCGGCCCAGCGAGGAGGAAAGCTGAGGTGCGGCCCGCTCCATCAGGCGTTTAGACGCGGAGCGCGCCGAAACCGGTTGCTTTACAGCGCCTTCTGGACTTTGTTGCCCTTCAGGCACCGCGTGCAGACGTACGCGCGGGTGGCCTTCCCGTCCAGGTAGACCCGTACGCGCTGGAGGTTGGGGTTGAAGCGCCGCTTCGTAGCCACCATCGAATGGCTCCGGCTGTGGCCGAACGATGGCTTCTTCCCACAGACTGCGCAGACCTTGGACACGGCGCGGCAGTGTAGCTGAGCGCTGTGCTTACCCCGCGGCGTTGGCCCGGAGCTGCGTGAAGAGGTCGGCCATCTCGAGCGCGCCGCGGACGGCCTCGGCGCCCTTCTCGATCCGATCGTCGGCCTGACCCGCCGATTCAAGCGTGAGGACACCGAACGAGATCGGGATTCCAGTCTCGAGCGCGGCGAGCTGCAGCCCGCTCGCCGCCTCCCCGGCGACGTAGTCGAAGTGCGGCGTGTCGCCGCGGATCACGCAGCCGAGCGCGATGATGCAGGCGAAGCGGCGCGTCTTCGCGAGCGCCATCGCGCCCAGCGGGAGCTCGAATGCTCCCGGAACCTGCACGACGGTGACGGACTCGCGGACCACGCCCGCCCGTTCGAGCTCCTCGAGGGCGCTCTGGAGCAGCCTGTTCGTGACTTCGCCGTTGAACCGGCTCACGACGACGCCTACAGCGCGACGTGCGCCGTCCGAGGAGCCCGTGATGACGCCGTAGCCGTCCGGGACCGAGAGCTCTCCGGCCGCGTGCCCCGGAGGGCGCAGCCGCGGGAGCTCGTCTTCCTCGGGCGCCTCGTCCGGCGCAGGCGTCTCCTCGCCAACGGCGGGCTCCGCGCCATCCGCTCCGATCTGCTCGTCCTGCGGCGCCGCCTCAGCCTCGACGGGCTCCGCCTCCGCCGAGGCCTCCGGATCGAGCTCTTCCTGGCCGGTGCCGCCGATCCTGTCCTCGCCGGGCCAGCTGTGTTCGCTCACTCGGCGCCCTCCGGTTCGTCGAAGCGGAGATCCTGGTGGTGCAGCTTGTGTGCGAGCTTGTCCCGTTTGGCGACGAGGTAGCGCCGATTCTCGGCATTGGGCGGAACCTCGATCGGCACCTGCTCGACGACGGTCAGGCCGTAGCCCTCGATGCCGCTGATCTTCTTCGGGTTGTTCGTGAGAATCCGGATCGTGGTCAGGCCGAGGTCGGCCAAAATCTGGTTGCCGATCCCCCAGTCGCGCGCGTCGGCGGGGAAGCCGAGCTCGAGGTTCGCCTCCACCGTGTCGAGCCCATTCTCCTGGAGCTCGTACGCCTTCAGCTTGTTGAGCAGGCCGATTCCGCGGCCCTCCTGCGCCATGTACAGCAGCACGGCGCGCTCCTCCCGGCCGAGCTGCAGGAGCGCCTGCTCGAGCTGCTCGCCGCAGTCGCAGCGGAGCGAGTGGAAGACGTCGCCCGTCAGGCACTCCGAATGAACGCGGACGAGGACGTCCTGCGCCCCGGCGATGTCGCCCTTCACCAGCGCGACGTGGTGCTTGCCGGTCAGCTTCTCGCGGAAGGCGACGGCGGTGAACTCGCCGTAAGCGGTCGGCAGCCGCACTGAGGTCGTGCGCTCGACGAGCTTCTCGTGGCGGCGGCGGTACTCGATCAGGTCGGCGACCGTGATCAGCTTCAGCCCGTGGCGTTCGCAGTACGGCACCAGGTCGCGGACGCGGGCCATCGTCCCGTCCTCGTTCATGATCTCGCAGACGACGCCGGCGGGGATGAGCCCGGCCAGGCGCGCGAGGTCGACCGCGGCCTCGGTCTGACCGGCGCGCTGGAGCACGCCGCCCTCGCGCGCGCGCAGCGGAAAGACGTGCCCCGGCCGGACGAGGTCGTTCGGGCCCTTGCTGCGGTCGATCGCGACCTGGATCGTTCGCGCTCGGTCGTGGGCCGAGATTCCGGTCGCAACCCCCTCGCGGGCTTCGACGGAGACCGTGAAGGCGGTTCCGAACGGCGTCTCGTTGCGGTCCGTCATCGGTTCGAGCCCGAGCTCGTCGCACCGCTCCTCGGTCAGGCACAGGCAGACCAGCCCGCGGCCGTGCGTGGCCATGAAGTTGATCGCCTCGGGCGTCGCGAACTGCGCCGCGATCGTGAGGTCGCCTTCGTTCTCGCGGTCGGCGGCGTCGACGACGACCACGAACTTGCCCGCGCGGATGTCCTCGATCGCCTCCTCGACGGTCGCGAATGGCGCTTGCTTTTCGAGGCCCGTTTCCATCCGGCGGATCGTACCGGGGCCTACCGTGCCGCCAAGCGTTCGACGTACTTCGCCAGCACGTCGACCTCGAGGTTCACCTCGTCGGCGGGCTCGAGTGAGCCGAGGGTCGTCGCTTCGAGCGTGTGGCGGACGAGTGCGACCTCGAAGGCATTTTCGGTCAGGCCCGCGATCGTCAGCGAGACGCCGTCGACGGCGATCGAGCCCTTATCGACGCAGTAGCGGAGGATCTCGGGCGAGGCCTCGATCGTGACGCGGCGGCTGTCGCCTTCGGGCTCGACGGCGCTGATGCGGCCGGTTCCGTCGACATGTCCTTGCACGTAGTGCCCGCCGAGTGGATCGCCGGCCCGGAGGGCGGTCTCCAGGTTGACTTCGGCTCCGAACTGCTTGGCTCGTTCGAGCGTCTCCGGCATCACGTCGAAAGCGAGCGAGCCGTTGGCCCGATCGGCCACGGTCAGGCAGACGCCGTCGACGGCGACCGAATCGCCCACTGCGGGATCGAGCGCGGTCGCGACGACCAGACGGCCACGGTCGAACGACTCGACCTTCGCGCGCTCGCGGACGATGCCGGTGAACATCCCCGAAGCGTACGCGGCGGGGCCAGGACGAGTACGCGGCCAGGGCCGCACGAGGCAGGCGCCGAACCTCCCAGAATTGTCACAGGCCCGTGCCACATCGGCGCGCATTTCCTCGTTACGCTCGCCGCGGGCGGCGGGTGGTCCACGCCCCACCCAGGGTGGGGATGCGCGCGCGTATACCTAGGACCCGGCTCTCGGCTCGGGACAATGCGCCTCGCGGCTCGGGCTGGCCCCGGTCAGGCGTTCCGCGCGACGGTGTCCAGGGTCTCGCGGGCGATTGCCTCGAGGTCGGGGCGCTCGGCGCCCGCGGCCAGCTCGTCCTGGAGCTCGTGAACAGCCTCGGCCTGGGTGGGCTCCAACCGGGTCAGGTCGACCGCGTCGAGCTCGGCGCGCAGCTCCTTCTCGGGCCGGCGGCGCACGAGCCAGCGCGAGATCGTCCTCACGACCGTGTCGCCTGTTCGGATTGCCTCAGGGCTCGTTGACATATGCCGTCAGGAGCACGTCTTCTCCCACCGGGCGGCTGCCGAAACGGCGCAGCTCGACCGGCTCGGCGAGCCTATCGAACAAGGTTGGCCCACCGCCAGCCAGTGCAGGCGCTACGAAGACGAGCAGCTTGTCGATCAACCCGGCGCGCAGGAACGACGTCGCAAGCGCGGGCCCGCCTTCGAGGAGCAGTGACTGCACGCCTTCCTGCGCGAGGCGGCCGAGCTCCTCGTCGAGCGGCCCCGAACGCAGCTCTAAGTCGACGCCTTCCGGAAGAGCGCTATGCCCGAACGCGAGGCGGCGCGGCTGGCGCTTCGCACCTACATCGCGGGCGGTTAGGGCCGGCCGATCCGCACGCACCGTTCCCATGCCGACCGCGACGGCGTCGGAAGCTGCGCGCAGCTCGTGAACGAACCTCCGGCTTTCCTCCCCCGAGACCCAGCGCGACCCCGGGAGGGTTAGGCGCCCGTCGACCGTCATGGCAGCCTTGTAGGTGACGAACGGCCGCGCCTTCGTCACCCAGGTCAGCCACGCCTCGATCTGCTGACGCGCGCGGAAGCCGAGCTCGCCGTCGGCGACCTCGACCCCGACGCCGGCAGCATGCAGCTGCTCGAGGCCGCCCGCGGCCGCGGGGTTCGGATCGCGAGTTCCGATCACGACCGTTGCGACGCCGGCGTCGATCACCGCCTGGGCGCAGGGTGGCGTCGAGCCCCAGCTCGCGCACGGCTCGAGCGTGACGTAGAGCGCCGCCGCGCGCGCGCGGTCGCCGGCGGCCGCGAGCGCATTTGCTTCGGCATGCGGCTCGCCCTTCCGTTCGTGCCAGCCCTCGCCGACCACCTCGCCGTCGCGGACGAGAACGGCGCCGACGACAGGATTCGGCTGCGTTGTCCCGCGCCCGCGTTCAGCGAGCTCGAGGGCCCGCTCGAGATAGTTCACTGCGATGCCGCGACGAGGCCGCGGTAGGCCTCGCCGACGCCGCCGTCGTGGAAGACGGCGGTCGCGGCGACGAGAAGGTTTGCGCCTGCTTCGCGGGCCGCGCGGATGTTCTCGCGATTGACGCCGCCGTCGACCTGGAGGTGCATCGATGCCGGTAGCAGCTCACGCAGTCGCCGCAGCCGCTCGTACGCGTCCGGCATGAACTGCTGGCCCGAGTAGCCGGGCTCGATGCTCATGCAGAGCACGAGGTCGGTGCCGGCATCCGTCACCGCCGCTGCTACCTCGTCGACGGACGTCTTCGGTTTCAGCGAGACCCCGACGCCGAGGCCCTGCTGTCGTGCCGCGGCCACGACGGCCCCAACGTCCTCGACCGCCTCGTAGTGGAAGGTGACGCTGTCGGCGCCGGCATCGCGAAAGGGCTCGAAGTACCGCTCCGGGGACTCGACCATCAGATGAACGTCGACCAAAGCGCCGCCATCGTGGATTCGCTCGGCGATCGACTGCAGCACGATCGGTCCGATGATGATCGGCTCGACGAAGTGGCCGTCGCCGACGTCGTAGTGGAAGGCTCGCACGCCGGCAGCGAGCAGCTGGTCGATCTGCTGCCCGAGATTTGCGAAGTCGGCCGCGTACAAAGACGGCTCGACCTCGGCGTCGCGCACCCGGTCCCAGGACATTCCGATTGATCCTATGCGGCCAGGAGCCGAGCACATTCGACCATTGCCGGCTCGACCTTTTCGGGCCCGACTCCCCAGTGGAGCGCGTGCACGACGCCCCAGCCCCGCATCCGATCGCGCTCGAGGTCGAGCTGTGCGGCGAGGAGGTCGAGCCGCCGTTCGATCACGTCTGCCCGGATCGACCAGCGGCGATCGCGAAGAAGCGACGCGACGTCGAAGGCGGGCTCGCCGACGATCGGCTTCGGGTCGATCGCGAGCCAGGGCTCGCGCTCTGCGCGGACGACATTGCTGCCCTGGAGGTCTTGATGGCAGAGGACGACGCGCGGCTGCGACGCGGAGAGCTCGCGTGCGTACACGGCAGCCGCCTCGACGAGGCGCTGCTCGAACGGCCGCCCGAGCGCGTCCCAGTCGGCCTCGACCTGTGCCGCCCACCGCCCTGCCTCGTCCGCCAAAACCCTGAAGGGGTGATCGTCCGGAACCGGCCGCTGCCACAGCTTCGCGACCACGGCCGCCGCAATGAGCGTCGCCTCGCCGTCGTCCTCGACGTCCCAGAGCGGCGTTCCCGGTTCGGCGCGCTCCAGCAGGAGCGCCTTCCGTTCGGGATCGACGTCGAGCAAGCGCACGGCGCCCTCGCCGGCCCAGTGCGCAAGCGCCTCGCCCTCGAGGGCGCTCTCGGGCTCGGGAAAGCTCAGCTTCAGCACCGCGCCGCGTCCGTCGGGAAGCGTCGCGCGCAGCGTCAGCGAGACGTTCCCACTGGTGAACGCCTCGCCCAATCGGAGCGACCACTTCTGGGCGCACTCCGCGGCCAGGTGCGGCAGCGACGCGAGCCACGCTTGTCCGCCGGCGCGCTCGCGCCAGAAGCCGAGTCGTTCGGGAACCTCGATCACCGGCGCAGCTTCGCGATGAAGAAGCCGCTCGTGCCATGCCAGTCGGGACGCGTCAGCAGGAACTCGGCCCGCTTCGGGTGCGCGAACTGTGGCCACTCCTCGCCGAGCGGCTCGGCCTCGAGCCCGCTCCCGTCGACGATCTCTTCGTTTTCGTCGGCGTTGAGCGTGCAGACGGAGTAGACGATCGTGCCGCCGGGCCGGGTGCGCTCGGTCGCAACGCGGAGCAGGTCGCGCTGGAACTCCGGAAGCGGCCGGGCGCGCCAGCGAAGGTCAGGACGCTGCGCGAGAACGCCGAGGCCCGAGCACGGCGCGTCCACGAGAACGCGGTCGAAGTCGCCGAGCTCGGAAGGAAGCGCGAGCGCGTCGGCCTGCAGGACGGTCACATTCGCCGCGCCGAGGCGGCGGACATTTTCCTCGAGCTCCCGCGCGCGGCCGGGATGGATCTCGACCGCGACCACCTCGCCGACGAGCATCGTCGCCTTGCCGCCCGGCGCGGCGCAGAGGTCGAGCACACGCTCGCCTTCGTGCGCCCCGACGACGAGCCCGGCGAGTTGGGAACCTCGGCTCTGCGGCCAGATCCGTCCTTCGGCCATCGCCCCCTCGTCCACGCGTTCGACGCGGTAGGCGCCGGGGACGTCCGTCGCCTCGCCTTCGACCTCCCCGCGCACGAGCCGCACGACCGTCTCCGGTGGTTCGTTCTGCGCCTGCATCAGCGCGATCGCGTCGTCGCGGCCGAAGTCGCGCGTCCAGACTTGTTCGATCCAGTCGGGATACGAGTGCTTCAGCGCGCCTTCCGGGAGCGAGCCGAGCAGCGGTTCCAGTCCCTCGGTCAACCGCCGGAGCACCGCGTTCGTGAACGCGACTGCGCGCTCCAGCCGGGCGCGGCGGACGAGCTCGACGGCTTCGTTGACGGCTGCGTGCTGCGGCGTCTCCATGAAGCCGAGCTCGTACGCGCCGAGACGGAGCGCCGCCCGCACCGGCGGATCGAGCTTGCGCACCGGGCGCCGGCCCAACGACTCGATCGCGTGATCGAGCGTCCGGACGCGCTGGATCGTCCCGTAGGAAAGCCGCTGCGCCAGCGCCCGGTCGCGGCGGTCGAGGCCCTCGGCTGCGGTCCGCAGCGCCCGGTCGGCGTAGGCGTCCTGCTCGCAGACGCGCAGCACGGTCTGATATGCGGCCGCGCGGGCCGGCGAGATCATCGCCGCAGGCCGCGGAGGAACTCGTCGTACGTCATCCGGCGCCGCCCTTCCGGCTGCACCTCGAGCACCTCCAGGCTCCCGTCGACGACGCGCGAGCGCCAGACGATCACCGGTCGGCCCTCGACGATCCCCCGCGCGCCGATGTGCGGCGAGAGGGCGCGGATCCGGTTGTGCAGCTCCTGCGGCGGCCGCGACCAGTCGAGCTCGCGGTCGGCCGGCGTGATCTTCTCTGCATAGGTGACGCTCTCGTCGCTCTGCGGGGTCGGCTGGCTGTTGGCCATGGCCGCCTCGACCAAGTCCGGGGTCAGACCCCGGGCATGGCCGAAAACGACACCGGCGTCGTCATCGAGTTCGATCGGGAACCGACTCTGGGCGGCAATCGGGCCCGCGTCGAGCTGCTCGACGAGCTCGATCACGGATAGGCCCGTTTCTTCG
The DNA here is from genome assembly GCA_046723355.1 of Actinomycetota bacterium. GTDB lineage: Bacteria > Actinomycetota > Thermoleophilia > Gaiellales > Gaiellaceae > 13-2-20CM-68-14. Next base: position 17,471 of record JBKOUJ010000008.1, read on the forward strand.
TCGCCGGCCATCAGCGCCCGCTCGACCGGCGCGGCGCCGCGCCAGCGCGGCAGCGACGAGGGATGGACGTTGAGCCAGCGCGCCCGATCGAGGGCTCCGCGCGGCACGAGCTGCCCATAGGCGACGGTGACGACCGTCTCGACCTCCGGGTCGAAGTCCGCATCCAGCCGCTCCGGTTGACGGACTGGGATGCCGAGCCTCTCGGCGACCTCCTTCGCCGGCGGCGGCGCGACCTTACGTCCGCGCCCGCGGGGGCGATCAGGCTGCGTCAGCAGATACGCGACCTCGTGCCGGCGGGCGAGCTCCTCGAGCACCTCCGCCCCGAACGGCGCCGTCGCCGCGACGGCAATCCGCGCCACGGCGGCTGACCTACGCCGTGACGCCGAGGATCGGCTCGGGCCGGAGGATCCCCAACGCCTCGCGGCGGGCCTCGGGCGTCGTCCGGTCGATCGTGAGGATGCCGTCGAGGTGGTCGAGCTCGTGCTGGACGACCCGGGCGGCATGCTCCTCGAGCTCGAGGCGAAGGTCCGCGCCGCTCTCGTCTTTCCCCTCCAGCGTGACGCTCACGGGCCGCTCGACCGGAACCGTCACGCCCTGAAGGGACAGGCACCCCTCCGTGTCCGCGATCTTCTCGTCGGATGCCTCGACCAGCACCGGGTTGACGACTGCCTGCGGCTCGTCCTCCTCCGTCGCCCGGAAGACGAACAACCGCTGCAGAGTCCCGACCTGGGTGCCGGCAAGCCCGACGCCGCGAGCATCCTGCATCAGCCCGATCATGCGCTCGACCAGACGGCGGAGATCGTCGTCGAAGCTCTCGACCTCGTTGGCGCGCATGCGCAGAACGGGGTCGCCGTACTGACGGATCTGGGCGAGCGCCAGCCGCCGGCGCGCCTCGCGCTCGGGATCGAGCTGCTCGCCCTCAATGACCTGTCCTTGCTCTTCCGCCATCGCGCCTGAGTCTACGGACGCTAGAGACTCTGCGGATCGACGTCGACGACGGCCGTGAGGCCGGCGCGGCGCATCGCGGGAGCGGCCGCCCCCAGCAGCCGGCCGGCGCGGGCGGCGACACGCCTTGGCTCGTCCGTCTTGACGACGAGCTGTGCCCGGTGGCGGCCGCGGACGCGGAAGAGCGGCGCAGGCCCGAGGATTTCGGCGTCGGCCAGACCGGCTCGGATCTCCTCGAGCGCCCGCGCCACGGGCGCGGTCTCGGGCCCGCCTACGAGCACCCGCACGAGGTGACGGAACGGCGGGTAGCCGAGCTCGCTCCTCCGCTCGAGCTCCCCGGTCAGGAACCGCTCCACGTCGTGCCGCGCCGCCAGCTCGACCGGCCGCGAGTCGGGCTGGAAGGTCTGGATCAACACGCGCCCCGGCGCGTCGCGGCCGCTGCGGCCGGCGAGCTGGGTCAGGAGCTGGAACGTCCTTTCGTCGGCTCGAAAGTCGGGCACGCCGAGCGCCGTGTCGGCATCGATGACCGCCGCGAGCGAGACGCCCGTGAAGTGGTGTCCCTTCGCGACCATCTGCGTGCCGAGCAGGACGGCACGCTCACTCTCGGCGAACCGGCGGAGCGCCGCCGCCAGCTCCTCAGGCTTCTGCGTCGTATCAGCGTCGAGCCTGATCGGAACGAGCCGCGGCAACTTCGCGGCGAGCTCGCGCTCGAGCCGTTGCGTGCCGGCGCCGATCCGCGCAAGCTCGACGGAGCCGCAGGCGGGGCATGCGGACGGCCCGGCCTCCGAATGACCGCAGTGATGACACCGCAGCTGCTCGTCGCCATGGAGGACGAGCGCCACATCGCATCGCGGACAGCGGATGGTCGTCCCGCAGGCGCGGCAATGCAGCGCGGGCGCGATCCCGCGACGGTTGAGGAGCAGGATCGCCCTGCCGCCGCGTTCCTCTATTCCGCCGAGCTCCTTCAGCAACGGCGCCGAGAGCGGGTAGCCGGCCTCCCGTCGGAGGTCGACGACGCGGACCGGCGGCAGCGACCCGCCGAGCCGGCCGCCGAGCTCGAGCCGCTCGAGCTGCTGCCAGCTCTCCGGCCGCGGAGTGGCGCTCCCGTACACCGCGACCGCGCCCTCGAGCGCCGCACGCTTCGCGGCCACCGTTCGCGCGTCGTAGCGCGGATCCGACTCCTGCTTGTACGAGGAATCGTGTTCCTCGTCCACGCAGATGACCGCCACGTCGCGGAGCGGCGCGAAGATCGCGGAGCGCGCGCCGACCACGACGCGCGCGTCGCCGGCGGCGATCCGCTCGCGCTCGTCGCGCCGCTCGGCGTCGGTCAGCCCCGAGTGCAGCAACGCGACCCGGTCGCCGAAACGCGCTCGAAACCGGCCGAGCGTCTGCGGCGTCAGCGCGATCTCGGGCACGAGCACGATCGCCGCACGCCCGCGTTCAAGCGCTGCTGCGCAGGCCTGGAGGTAGACCTCGGTCTTGCCGCTCCCGGTTTGCCCGTAGAGCAGGAAGTGGCCGCCGCCCGCGTCGAGCGCCCGCGTGATACGTGCGAGTGCATCGCGCTGCGACACCGTCAGCTCCGGCGGCTCGGCCTCGCCGACGAGCCCCTCACCCGGCCGCGGCCGCTCCTGCCGGCGCTTCCGCTTGAGCGGCGCGATCAGCTCGAGTGCCCGCCCCGGCGTCGAGCCGTAGTAGTCGGCCACCCAGAGCGCGAGATCGACGAGCACCGGCGGCAGCTCGTCGACGACGGCTTCCACCGGAACGGGCTCGATCCCCGGCGGCGCCTCGTCGCCGACCTCGACGACGACGCCGCGCCGCCGCGAGCGCCCGAGCGGCACCGACACGACCGAGCCTTTGTCCGCGCCGTGGGCGAGATAGGTGAACGGCCGCGCGAGCGCGCGCGTCGTCACGAGCGGGTAGACGGTCGCGTAGCGGCTCACGCCGCCGAGACTAGACGCCGGCCGCGACGAGGATGAAGTCGGTCGCGAAGCCGAGCGTCAGCCCGAGGATGATCCCCCAGGCGGTCAGCGACTTCGAGCTGAACGTCCTGCACACGTTCAGCAGCTCGATCACGACGTAGAGGATCGAGCCGGCGGCGAGCGTGAAGAAGAGAATCGAGAGGTTCTGGCTCGTCCACGAGTGGCCGATCACGGTGCCGACGAATGTGGGCGCACCGCCGATGACGCCCATGAGCGCGAGGAAGCGCCAACTCGGCAGCTCCGGGTCTCCGCTCAGCGGTCCGATGATCGCGAAGCCTTCGGTCGCGTTGTGGAGCCCGAAGCCGATCACCAGCACGACCGCGAGGCTGGTCAGATCCTGCGCAGCCGACTGTCCGATCGCCAGGCCCTCGGAGAAGTTGTGTAGCCCGATGCCCGTGGCGATGAAGACCGACAACCACTGCGCCGCCGACAGCCCTGGACGGTGCGTGCGCGAGAACTCGGCCACCGAAGCGGCGCCGGGCCCGAGCATTGCCTTCCGCTGCCGCGCCTTGATCCACGCGTCGTAGTAGACGAGGCTCATGAGGCCGACCACGAAGCCGGTCAGGGCGATCGCAGAGACGCCGGCGAAGCGGCCCCAGTGTCGCGCGTCGAGCGCGCTCTCGACCGGATCGATCGCCTCGCTGAGGACGTCCCAGAAGAGGAAGAGCAGGATCCCGGTCGCCGTCGCCGTGAAGAACGCCTTAACCTGCGGCGACAGGCCGGACATCCGGCCCATCGGCAGGCTGATGAAGATCGTGAGGCCGGCGATCGCGCCGAGGAGAAGGGTCTGGGCGGTGCTCATGTTGTAAGGGTCACCTTACAGAACGCGCTGAGGCGGTCGCTTGCGACGCCGATCAGAGGACGTCCCGCCTTTGCCGGGGCGTCCGTCTAAGTCCCGGTGGCCGCGCCTAGCACGCTTCGGATCCGAACGCGATTCTTGGGGCAGTACAGTGGAGCAGCCGATGGCACAGGGCCACTCCGTCGACGAGTACCTCGAGACGATCTACTTCCTCGCCTTTCCGATCGGCGAGTACCGGCCCCAATCGACCGGCTCGCCCACCCTCGCCTCGCGCGTGGCCGAGATGCTCGGTGTCTCGCGCGCGTCGGCGGGCGAGATGCTGAAGCGGCTCGAGGCCGAGGGCCTGATCGAGCGCGGCAAGCGGAAGGAGGCGATTCTCACCCACACCGGCCGGGCGCGCGCCGAGAAGGTCGTGCGCAAGCACCGGATCATCGAACGCCTCCTGACCGACTTCATGGGCTACACGGCGGCCGAGGCGCACGTCCACGCCGACGAGCTCGGCGACACGTTCTCCGACGACATGGTCGAGCGGATCGACGACAAGCTCGGCCACCCCGAGCGCTGCCCGCACGGCTGGCCGGTCGACCCGGACGCCGAACAGGCCGAGAACGCCGAGCTCGCGCCGCTCGCCGACCTCGAGCCGCCCACCCGAGCGACGATCGTCCGCCTCGCCGAGCACGACGGCGAGCTCCTGCACTGGTTCTATGACCAGGGGCTGACGCCGGGCACGGAGCTCAAGCTCCAGGCCGCCGAGCCCGCGGCAGGCCAGTTCACCGTCCGAGTCGACGGCAGCGAGAAGGCGATCGGCGAGAAGGCTGCGGCGGGCCTTTTCGTCAGGCCCGCAAGCTGAGGAGGGACTGACCCCCGGAGGGGTCTGTCGCCTAAATCGATGCTGCCGCCGCTTCGCTGCCTGCGGCCGCGCGCAACGCTTCCGCCTTGTCCGTGCGCTCCCAGGTGAAGTCGTGGTCGTCGCGGCCGAAGTGGCCGTACGCGGCGGTCTTGGCGTAGATCGGCCGCGTCAGGTCGAGGTCGCGCAGGATCGCGGCCGGGCGCAGGTCGAAGTGCTCGCGGACAAGCTGCTCGATCCGCTCGGGGGTCATGCCGTCGGCCTCCGAGCCGAATGTCCGGACGGCGATCGAGACCGGGTGCGCGACGCCGATCGCGTAGGCGACGTTGATTTCGCACCTGTCGGCCAGGCCCGCGGCCACGACGTTCTTCGCCACGTACCGGGCGGCATAGGCGGCCGAGCGGTCGACCTTGGTCGGGTCCTTGCCGGAGAACGCGCCGCCGCCGTGGCGCGCCGCGCCGCCGTACGTGTCGACGATGATCTTGCGGCCCGTCAGACCGGTGTCGCCCATCGGGCCCCCGAGAACGAACTTGCCGGTCGGGTTCACGTACACGAAGTCGCGCTCCTCGAGCCGCTTCTCCTCGTAGAGGTCGCCCGGCAGGATCGGCCGCAGCACGCGCTCGATCAGGTCGGGCTTGATCAGGGTCTCGGCGTCGCAGCCCTCGGCGTGCTGGGTCGAGACGAGGATCCGTTCGATCTCGACCGGGCGCTGACGGCCCTGCTCGTCGACCTCGTAGCGGACGGTCACTTGCGCCTTGCCGTCCGGCCGCAAATACGGCAGCTCTCCGACCTTCCGCACCTCGGCGAGCCGCTTGCAGATCTTGTGGGCGAGCATGATCGGCAGCGGCATCAGCTCCGGTGTCTCACGGGTCGCGTAGCCGAACATCATCCCCTGGTCTCCTGCGCCGATCCGGTCGAGCGGGTCGTCGTCACCGGGGTCGTGCTGCACCTCGTACGAGGCGTCGACACCCTGGGCGATGTCGGGCGACTGCTCGTCGATGGCCACGACGACGCCGCACGTCGTTGCGTCGAACCCCCACTCGGAGTGCGTGTAGCCGATCTCGCCGATCTTCTTCCGAACGAGCGCCGAGATGTCGACGTACGTCTCGGTCGAGATCTCGCCGGCGACGACGACCAGGCCGGTCGTGATCAGTGTTTCGCAGGCGACGCGTCCCCCTGGATCGTCGGCGAGAACAGCGTCGAGCACGGTGTCCGAGATCTGGTCGGCGACCTTGTCGGGGTGGCCCTCGGTGACCGACTCCGAGGTGAACAGGAACTCGCGCGGCACGGGCGCGAAGGCTACTTGATCGTCTGGAACCCGGAAATCCGCAGCGCGTCGCCGTCCTTGACGAGGTAGACGACGGCGCTATGCAGCGGTTTCACGTTCTGGAAGGCCTCCGGTGGGACGGTGCTGCCCGACTGCCGCGAGAGGCGCAGCACGAGCGGCAGCCCGTCCTGGAGGTCGCCGAACGCGAAGGCGCCGACCTTCCCGGGCATGTTCGCCGCGTCGCGCGCCGACTTGAAGAGGGGGTCGTCGCCAAGGCTGTCGCTGGGCCCGTTGATCGTCTGCTCGGCGAGGTTCTGTGCGTTCGTGACGAAGAGCTTTCCCTTCGTCGTGCCGTCGTAGATGGTGACGGGAGTGGTGCCCGGAAATGTCAGCTTCTGGACGCTCTCGCCCGCCAGCTGAACCGTCTCCACGTGGACGCTGCCGCCGAGCTGCGCGATCGCGCCGAACCGCTTGAGCAGCGCCGACGCTTTCTCCTCGTCGTCGACCTTCTGGACGAAGAGGACGCGCGGGATCGCGCCGGTCCCCTGATAGACGGCGATCGCGTCTTCTCCCTGCAGGAGTGGATAGATGTCCTTGTCGAGCGAGAGCCCGAGCACACTCTCGACCTGGCTGAGCTGCGTCACGAAGCTCGGGATGCTCTTTCCGACGAGCCGCAGGATCGTCCGGACCGGCGCGTCGAGGTGCGTGGTCGAGACGTAGAGCAGCGCGCCGCTCGGGATGTCGTCCGCCAGGGACGGGCTGAACGTGGCGGGGTCCGGCGTCGGATCGATCAGGCCATCGAGCTCGATGCTGGCGCCGTCGCTCTCGGCCTTCGCGCCGCCGGCGATCGCCTTGAGGTCGCCGACGTCGTGCGTCAGCCGCGGCGGGGCGCCGCTGCCCGCCAGCCCGCGATCCATTGCCGTCTGCACGAAGTCGCCGCGGACCCAGGCGCGGACGGACGAGTCGGCATCGAGCTTCTCGAATGCGTGCTTGAAGCCGTCGTCGCCCGAGAGATTGTCGGCCTCCGAGGCGGTCTTGAAGCGCTCGAGCACCGCGTTGGAGCCCGAGATCGCGACCCAGTCGCCGACCTGGAGGGTGTGCGTCCCGGCCTCGCCCTTCTCGCGGCTCTTCTCGAGCAGCGTGTCGAGCTTGGCCTTGCTGTCGGGCTTCGTCACAACGACGACGTCGTCGCCGTTGTTGCGGGCGTCGAGCCAGACCGCGTCCGTCTCGGGCCCCAGCGCCGGCTCGACGTCAGTCAGCTGGAGGCCCGTCTGCTTCTCGAACTGGGCGATCAACTGCGGCGTCCCGGGGAAGCGGCCGGCAAGGTCCGCGACCTTCCTCCATTGGTCCGAGGAGAAGTCGGTGTTCAAGGAGACGAACCCGATCGAGGACGCGGGCGCGATGTCCGCGCCGTCCGGCAACGAACCGCCGCCTCCGCCGCCTCCGCAGCCCGGCGCGGCCAGCACGGCCGCGAGGGCCACGCCCGCCCAGAGCCGTCTCATTTGACCTCGAGGAAAGCGGTCCCCTTCGTGATGTCCCCATTCCGATCGCCGTAGGCGACGAAGGAATGGAGCGGTTTCAGGTTGTCGAGGACGTCGGGCGGAAGCTTGTCGCCGGAGAGGCCGGCGTAGCTCTTGATCAGCTCCACGGCGTCGCCGAGGTTCAGGTAGATCAAACCCAGCGTCTTGTCGGGCGCGCCGGCGGCGGAGAGGGCGTCCTCGTAGGTCGCGTCGTCCGCGAGCTTGTCGCCGCCGTAGTCGTCGATGCCGGTCGGCGACGTCGTGATCAGCACCCGTCCGTCGAAGCCGGCCCAGCGCGCGGTCACCGGCCCGAAGTTCAGGGTCTTGACCTCGAGCCCGCCCTGCTGCTCGGTTCCGAGCTGTGCGTGGGCCAGCTTCGCGATCCGCACCCCGAGGCGATCGAGCGTGGCGAGCGCCTGGTCGGTGTCGGGCTCCTCGAGCACGAGCGAGAACTCCGGTAAGCCGGCGCCGCGGCGAACGTAGAACGCGACCTCGTGGCCGAACAGCGCGTAGACCGAATCGAGGCTCATCCCAAGCTCCCGCTCGATCTGCGCCAGCGCCATGGCGAACATCGGGTTCTGCCTGAGCCGGCTGAGCTGACTCGTTGCTCCGCTGCCGTGGAAGCTCAGGAATGCGATCGCGTCGGCAGGGACGCCTGAGATCAGCTTCGACGAGTATGGGTCCCCGGTGAAGTCGGCGCCGTTCGGGCTCTTGACGTCGACCTCGAACTTGAGCCCGTTGTCCTCGGGGACGAGCGATGCGGCGAGCCAGTCGAGCTTGGGCTGCGCCGGGTCGAACGCCGCCGTGGTGGCGCCGGACAGGGAGTCGACGAGCTTCGATAGCTGCGGGCCGTTCGCATACGCCTTTGCGACGGCGTCGTCCGGGAGCGAGCCGAACCCTGCTTTGAACGCCGCGTCGTCGGCGAGCGATGACTCCGACCCTTTGAGGACCGCGTCGATCATCGCCTCCTTCTCAGCGACGACGAGCCAGCCGTCGACCTCCCGCGTGGCCGTCGGGGAGCCTGCGGCGAGCTTGCTGACGAGCTCCTTCGCCTTCAGGATCGAGTCCGGCTTCGTGAAGGCGATGTACGAAGGTTCCTCGCCCGAAGCCCCGGCAACGGCGGCGACGTCCAGCTCATCACCAAGGGCGGGCCTGACGTCACGCTCGTAGTTGATGTCCTTGTCGGCAAGGGCGTTCTTCAGCTTCGTCAGCAGCTGGTCGCGGATCGGGAACTTCTGGAGCAGCTTGTCGAGCTGCTGCCAGCGGCTCGAGCTGACGTCGCTGTCGATCGACACGTAGGCGAGTGCGCCGGAGGTGACGAGCTCGGCGCCGGAAGCACCGATCCCCCCTCCCGCGCTGCTCGTCGTCGAGCCGCCGCAGCCGGCGGCGACGAGGACGGCGACGCAGGCCGCCGCCACGGCGGGTAGCCGACGCCGTTTTTCGCTCATGCGCCAACGCTTGCTCAGGACGATTCCTCCGTCAAGGTTTTCGCTGGTTTCCTCACGTTTCCCGCACAGGTCTACGTCCGAACCGCTCTGTAGCTTCTGCCTCGAACTGCCGATCACAGAGGGTGCGGCACGTCTGCGAGGAGGCAGAGATGGACATCGGTACACCCGACACCGAGCATGAGATCGAGATTTCGCCGCTCGAGGAGCCGGTGCCGGCGCCTGCTCCCATCGAGGAGCCGGCGAAGGAGCCCGTGCCGGCGTGAACCCGCAACAGCACACGGATCCGATCGTCGGCTGGCGGCTCTGGCACGTGCGGCCGCACGGCGACGCGCACCGGCTCGAGTCCTTCACCTGGCACCACGTGAGCTGGCCCGCACGCAGGCGCTTCACCGCCGAGTGCCCGACGCACGGCGCCTCGGCGCCGGCGGAGGGCCACGAGTGCGGGATCTACGCGTTCAAGACCCGCGAGCTCGCCGAGGATCTGCTTCGCCGATACACGGGTGTGCGCCAGCACTACGGGCGGCCGTACCAGGAGCTGCCGCCGCTGCGGCAGGGCTGCCCGCTCGCGATCGGCCGCGTCTCGCTCTGGGGACGCATCCTCGCGCGGGAGAACGGGTTCCGCGCGCAGCACGCCTACCCGTACGAGCTGTTCCTGATCGGCGGCGGCGACGAGCTCGCGAGGCACCTTCGACGCCTTTACGCGATCGACGTCTGGCCCAGCTGACGGCCCTCACTTGACACGGCCTAGTCGGGTGCGTTAGGCACCCCGCTGCACCGTGCCGCTGGAGCGCGGGCGCAGCGCCTCGCTGCGGAGCCGCACTCCCCCCGCGTCTCGAGCGGACCTGCTCGAAATCCGCAGTTCGAGAGAGGGAGGTGGAGGTGTCGGAATCAGCGATTGAGCCCAGAGGGATGGCGGGGGTGTGGCACACCCGCATGGGCGCGGGTGCCGCCTGGCGGAAGACGGTCTGGGGCGAGTTCCTCTCGGAGTACCTGGGGACGTTCGTCCTGATCGCCTTCGGCGACGGCGTCGTCGCGATGGCCGTGGCCGCACTCAACCAGTCGGGTCGCGCGGCGACGGACCACACGATCTTCCTGGCTTCGGGAGACTGGCTGCTGATCACCTGGGGCTGGTGCATGGCGGTCGTTCTCGCCATCTACGTTGCCGGCGGAATCACCGGCGCCCACATCAATCCGGCGGTGACCATCGCGCTCGCGGTCCGCCGCAGCTTCCCGTGGGTGAAGGTGCCCTACTACATCACCGCCCAGATGGCCGGCGCGTTCACGGGCGCCGCGCTCGTCTACCTGAACTACAAGGACGCGATCAAGTCGTACGAGCACGCGACGCACGCGGTCCGGGGGCAGACGAGCTCGATAGCGTCGTACAGCGTTTTCGCGACCTTCCCGTCCGGGTACTTCCACAACCCGGTCGGGCCGTTCATCGACGAGTTGATCGGCACCGCATTACTCGTCGGGATCGTGCTCGCGATTATCGACGAGTTCAACCTGCCGCCGAAGTCGAACCTCGCGCCGTTCATCATCGGGCTGCTCGTCGCCGCGATCGGGATGTCCTACGGCGCGAACTCCGGCTACGCGATCAACCCGGCCCGCGACTTCGGGCCGCGGCTTTTTGCCTGGTTCGCCGGTTGGGACGGCGTGGCGCTGCCCGGCAACTACGGCAACGTCAACTGGTACTGGTGGTTACCGATCGTCGCACCCATCGTCGGGGCGGTCATCGGCGCCGTGATTTACGACGTCTTCATCCATCAAGGCCTGAGGGCCCGAGGCGCGCTTCCCGCTCCAGACGTCGAGGAAGTCGGCCGCGTCGTCGAGGAGAAGCCGGTCGCTCCGCCGCCGGAGGAGACGCCGTGAAGAAGCTGATCAACAACCCAGATGACGTCGTCACCGAGGAACTGCAGGGGATCGCCGCAGCTCACCCAGACCTGGTGCGCGTCCAGTTCGGGCCGAACGTCGTCGTTCGGGCCGACGCCCCGGTGCAGGGCAAGGTCGGGCTGGTCTCGGGCGGCGGCTCGGGCCACGAACCGATGCACGGCGGCTTCGTCGGGCAGGGCATGCTCGACGCCGCCTGCCCCGGGGAGGTGTTCACGTCGCCGACACCCGACCAGATGCTCGACGCGACGAAGGCCGCCGACGGCGGCGCCGGCGTCCTTCACATCGTCAAGAACTACACGGGTGACGTGATGAACTTCGAGATGGCGGCGGACCTCGCCGGCGGCGAAGGCATCAAGGTCGAGGCCGTGGTGATCGACGACGACGTCGCCGTGCAGGACAGCCTCTACACGGCGGGCCGGCGCGGCGTCGGCACGACGGTGCTCGCGGAGAAGATCTGCGGCGCCGCGGCCGAGGACGGCCGTCCGCTCGCCGATGTGGCGGAGCTGTGCCGCAAGGTGAACGCCAACGGGCGGAGCATGGGCATGGCGCTCACCTCGTGCGTCGTTCCCGCCGCCGGCAAACCGACCTTCGAGCTCGGCGACGACGAGATGGAGATCGGCATCGGCATCCACGGCGAGCCGGGGCGCGAGCGTGTCAAGCTCGAAGAGTCGGCGAAGATCGTGGAACGGCTGGCCACGCCCATCGTCGAGGACCTGCCTCTCGAATCGGGCGACGAGGTGCTCGCCTTCGTCAACGGCATGGGCGGTACCCCGTTGATCGAGCTCTATGTCGTCTACAACGACCTGCAGAAGTTCCTCGACGGCCGCGGGATCAAGATCACCCGCAACCTGATCGGGCCTTACATCACGTCGCTCGAGATGGCGGGCTGCTCGATCACGCTTCTGAAGCTCGACGAGGAGCTGACGCGGCTGTGGGATGCCCCCGTCAAGACTGCGGGTCTCAGATGGGGCGCATGAGCAGACGGTGGACAGCGCTCCCGCGACCCAGGACCAGGCACGCGTGAGCGTGTCCTACGACGACGTCGTCGCGTGGGTCCGGGCGTTCGCCGCCGAGGCCGCGGCGAACAAGGAGTACCTGACCCAGCTCGACGCGGCGATCGGCGACGGCGACCACGGGATCAACATGAACCGCGGCATGTCGGCCGTGGTCGGCAAGCTCGACGAGGCTTCAGGCGGCCAGGACATCGGCTCGCTGCTGAAGACGGTCGGCATGACGCTCGTGTCGACCGTCGGCGGCGCGGGTGGGCCCCTCTACGGGACGCTGTTCCTGCAGATGGGCACGGCCGCGGTGGGAAAGAGCGAGCTCGACGCCGAAGACTGGGCGGCAGCGCTCGAGGCCGGAATCAAGGGCGTCGAGGCCCGCGGCAAGGCCGAGCCGGGCGACAAGACGATGCTCGACGCCCTGCTCCCGGGCCTCGAGGCGCTCAGGTCGTCGCTCGACGGCGGCGCCTCGTTCGAGGATGCCCTGACCGCTTCGGCCGAGGCCGCAGGGCAGGGCATGCGGGACACGATCCCGCTCGTCGCCAAGAAGGGCCGCGCAAGCTACCTCGGAGAGCGAAGCGCCGGGCACCAGGACCCGGGCGCCACGTCGTCGCAGCTGTTGCTCGAGACCGCGGCCGCCACCTGGGGCGGCCGCGGAGCCGAGTCACGACCAGAGGGTTAGGAGGCACGAATGGCCGAATATGCAGCCGCAGTCGATCAGGGGACGACCAGCACCCGCTTCATGGTCTTCGACCACAGCGGGCAGGTCGTCGCGCTCGACCAGAAGGAGCACGAGCAGATCTACCCGAAGCCGGGCTGGGTCGAGCACGACGCGAAAGAGATCTGGCAGCGCACGCAGGAAGTGATCGGCGCAATCATCGGCGACAAGGTCAACGCGTCCGACATCTCCAGCGTCGGCGTCACCAACCAACGCGAGACGACCGTCGTCTGGGACCGCTCCACGGGCGAGCCCGTCTACAACGCGATCGTCTGGCAGGACACCCGCACCGACCAGATCTGCAACGAGCTGATGAAGGACGGCGGCCAGGACCGCTTTCGCCCGAAGACGGGCCTGCCGATCGCGACCTACTTCTCGGGCCCGAAGATCAAGTGGATCCTAGACAACGTCGACGGCGCGCGCGAGAAGGCGGAAGCCGGCGACATCATCTTCGGGAACATCGACACGTGGGTGATCTGGCAGCTCACGGGCGGGCCGGACGGTGGGGTTCACGTCACCGACGTGACCAATGCGAGCCGAACGATGATGATGGACCTGCAGACGCTCGACTGGGACGAGGAGATCCTGGGGATCCTCGGCGTCCCCCGGGCGATGCTTCCCGAGATCAAGGCCTCGAGCGAAGTCTACGGCGAGGCGAAGAACGGTCTGGGCGGCATTCCCGTCGCCGGCGACCTCGGCGACCAGCAGGCGGCCCTCTTCGGCCAGACGTGCTTCTCGGTCGGCGAGGCGAAGAACACCTACGGCACCGGGAACTTCCTGCTCCTCAACACCGGCAACGAGGTCGTGCCGTCGAAGAGCGGGCTGATCACCGGCCTCGGCTACAAGATCGGCGACCAGCCGGCCGTATACATGCTCGAGGGCTCGATCGCGATCACAGGCGCCCTCGTGCAGTGGCTGCGGGACAACATCGGGCTGATCTCCGAGTCGCCGCAGGTTGAGGACCTGGCGAAGACCGTCGACGACAACGGCGGCGTCTACTTCGTCCCGGCCTTCTCCGGTCTCTTCGCGCCGTACTGGCGCAGCGAGGCGCGCGGCGTCATTGCCGGGCTGACCCGCTTCGTCAACAAGGGCCACATCGCTCGGGCGGCGCTCGAGGCGACGGCGTGGCAGAGCCTCGAGGTCGTCGAAGCGATGAACGCCGACTCGGGTGTCGAGCTCACCTCGCTGAAGGTGGACGGCGGCATGGTCCACAACGAGCTGCTCATGCAGTTCCAGGCCGACGTCCTCGGGGTGCCGGTCATCCGCCCGACCGTGGCGGAGACGACCTCGCTC
>JBKOUJ010000171.1:0-4902 GCA_046723355.1 Actinomycetota bacterium
GTGGGACCGGCTCGTCGCGCCGCGCTCGATCGGGATCGCCGGGATCGTGCTCGACATCGTCGCGCTGTGGGTCGCGCTGCCGCCGGTGACGGTGCGGTCGGTCCTGCTGCCGGTCCTGCTCGCGATCTGTGCGATCGCGGCCGGCATCTGGGCGTTCACACGCGGTGAGCGGCGAGTCGGGGGCGGCGCGGTCGTCGGGGCGCTTGTCGCGGTCGGCTGCGCGGTTCTCGCCACCCACGCGCACGCGGCCAACCTCGAAGGCGTCTTCGTCTGGTCGGCGTTGATCGCGGCGACGCTCCGCTGGGCTACCCCTCTGACCTTCGCGGCGCTCGGCGGGATGTTCTCGGAGCGGAGCGGCGTCGTAAACATCGCTTTGGAGGGGATGATGCTGATGGGCGCCTTCTTCGGCGCCTGGGGAGCCGACAAGACGGGCTCCTGGTTCGGAGGCGTCGCCATCGGCGCGGCCTCGGGCGCAGCGCTCGCCTTCATCTACGCGATCTTCGCGATCCACCTTCGCGCGGACCAGATCGTCGGCGGAACCGGCATCAACTTCCTCGCGCTCGGGATCACGGGGTACCTCTACAACGACATCTACGGAAACAAGGGGACGCCCGAAGACCTGCCGGCCGTCCCCGACGTGCATCTCAGCTTTCTCTCCGACATCCCGCCGAAGGGACTGGGGAACTTCCTGTTCGATTCGTTCGGCTCGCTCAACCTGATGATCTGGATCAGCTTGATCCTGCTGCCCGTGTCGTACGTCGCTCTGTTCAAGACGGCGAGGGGCCTGCGCGTGCGCTCAGTCGGCGAGCACCCGCGGGCCGCCGACACGGTCGGCATCTCGGTCTATGGGACTCGCTACTCGGCGGTCACACTGTCGGGCCTCCTTGCGGCGCTCGGCGGGGTCTTCCTTTCGATCGGTTACGTGAACGCCTTCAGCGAGAACATGACCGCCGGGCGGGGCTTCATCGCGCTCGCCGCGCTGATCTTCGGGGGCTGGCGCCCGTTCGGCGCGTTCGCCGCTTGCTTGCTGTTCGGCTTCTCGAGCGCCCTGGCGCAGCGGCTCCCGGACCTGTCCGCGTCGGAGTCCGCCGCCTGGCCGGTTCTCTTCCAGGCCCTGCCCTACGTCCTCACGCTCATCGCCGTAGCCGGGATCATCGGCCGCTCGATTCCGCCGGCCGCAGATGGTCAGCCTTACGAGAAGCAGTAGCAGTCGCGTCCGAAACTCGAAGGCCCGGTTCTCGGTGCTCTTCGGGGTGCTCTCGATCGTGGCGGTGCCCCTTGCGCTCTACTCGGCCCGGCTCCAACGGGTCGACCTGCCGCAGGCGGTCGCCGGCGAAGCGGTTGCCGGGACGCTGCTTGGAGTGATCGCGATCGCGCTGGCCCGCGGCGCGCGCGTGAAGGTGGAGCGCACGCTCGGTCGCGCGGGGGAGGGCGCGGCTCGGTGGGGCAAGTGGCTGGGGATCCTCGGCCTCTGCCTCGGCCTGACCGCCGCTCTTTCACTTGCATTCTTCGGTCTTCTCCTCTGGGCGGAGTAAGCGGTCAGATAAGGGTTCTCAGGGCGGAGGCGGGCTTCGCCCGCCCGAGCCGCAACTGCGCGGGGCGCGCGTCAACCCAGCGAGGGGGCTCGCGGGGGAAACCGGGTTTCGCCGGCGGACGCGGCATTAGAATCGCCTAGGCCGCCTTATGTTCGAGATCGGAAACAGCCTGCGTGAGGCGCGTCTGCGCCAGCAGCTCGACTTCGCGGAGCTCGAGCAGCAGACCAAGATCCGCAGCAAATACCTGCAGGCCCTCGAGGACGAGCACTTCGACGTGCTCCCGGCGCCGACCTACGTCAAGGGCTTCCTGCGCAACTACGCCGACGCGCTCGGGCTCGAGGGACAGCTGTACGTCGATGAGTACAACTCGCGGTTCGTCACCGGCGAAGAGGAGACCCCTTTGCGTCCGCGGGACTACCAGCGCCGGCCGCGGCCGCATTCGCTCGGGCCTCGCTTCCAGACGCGGGCGGTCGTGCTCGTGCTCGGGGCGATCGCCGTGGTCGTCGTGCTGGTGATCGGCGCCGCGAAGTTCGGGTCGAACGACAACCCGAAGGTGCAGGGGCTGAACACGACGGGGCCAAATGCGGCCAGACAGCGGCACCGCGCCGCTCAGCGGCCGATGGCGCGGCTCGTCCTGACGGCGACGAACGGCGACTCCTGGGTGCTCGTGCGCGCCGGCGGGGTGCAGCGGTTCCAGGGCACGATCACGCAGGGCCACCAGCTCGCCTTCACGCGCAAGCCGAACCTGTATCGGAGCATCTGGTTCGCGGCGAGCAAGCCCCAGAACCTCGTCGCGAGGCTCAACGGGCGGATCGTCGTGATCCCCGGCGCCGCGCGGGGTAAGCCCGAGCAGCTGATCGTGACCACGAAGACGATCCGGAAGGCGCCGCCCCAGAGTTGACGCGGCCGCGCGCCGTCGTCGTCGTCACCGGCAGCGAGCTCGTCCGCGGCGACCGCTCGGACCTGAACGGGCCGTTCCTCGCGCGCGAGCTCGTCTCGCTGGGTGTCGAGCCGGCGCGCCTCCTCGTCGTCGGCGACTCGCCTGCCGAGCTGGAGGCGGCGCTGCGGGAGGGTGCGGAGGCCGACCTCTGCGTGGTGTCCGGCGGATTGGGGCCGACGCACGACGACCGGACCGTGGAGACACTGGCGCGAGTGCTCGGCCGTGAGCTTCGCGTTGACGACGACCTCGAGCGCGAGATCGAAGCCGTCTCGCGGGGTCACGCCGAGCGGCTCGGCCGGCCGTACGCCGACTTCGCGCCGGGCGTCCGCAAGCAGGCCTCGCTGCCCGACGGCGCGCGCTCGCTCGGCCTCGCTGGGACCGCACCCGGCCTCGTGATCGAGAGCGCGGGGGGGACGTGTGTCGTCCTGCCGGGGCCCCCGCCAGAGCTGCGCCGCCTCTGGCGGGCGGCGCTCGAGGACGAGCCCGTCCGCGCCGTGCTCGCTCGCGCCGAGCCGCCCGAGCGGCGAACGCTCCGCTTCTACGGCGTCAGCGAGTCGGCCGTCGCCCGTGCGCTCGAGGACGCGGGCGGCGACGGCGAAGGCGTCGAGGCGACGATCTGCGCCCGCGACTTCGAGATCCACGTCGATCTCGTGGTCGGACGGGAAGGAGGCGCGAAGGCCAATGCGCTCTCCGCCGTGCTGCGCGACTGGGGCGGGGAGTTCCTGTTCTCCGAGGACGGCAGGGCCGTCGCCGAGATCGTGCTCGATCTCTGTCGCGCGCGCGGCCTGACGCTCGCCACTGCCGAATCGGCGACCGGAGGCCTGGTGGCCGCGCGGCTGACTGCGATTCCCGGCTCGAGCGACGTCTTCCGCGGCGGAGTCGTCGCATACGCAAACGAGGTGAAGGAGCGCGAGCTGGGCGTCACGGCGGACGTGCTCACGGCCAACGGCGCCGTCTCGGCCGAGACGGCGGCTGCGATGGCCAAAGGCGTACGAGAACGGCTCGTTGCGGACGTCGGCGTCTCCGACACCGGCATTGCCGGGCCCGGCGGCGGCACGGCCGAGAAGCCGGTCGGGCTCGTCTACCTGCACGCTTCGAGCCCAGACGGCGAGCTGGCGGCGTACTTCAACGTCCCGGCCGACCGCGAGACCGTTCGCGCTCGCGCGGCCGTCGCCGCACTGCACCTGGTCCGGCGTCTCTTGTCACAGGGTCGTGGCGATTCCGTATGAACGTCCCTGCTAGCGTCGAGGGCCGTGAACGCCTGCGCCTGTTCTGTGCGCTGCGCCTGCCCGACGAGGCGGTCGAGAAGCTGTCCCGCTGGCAGGCCAACACGTTCGCGGGGGCCGACGGCGTTCGCGTGCTCGGGCGCGAGCAGCTCCACGTCACGCTGGCGTTCCTCGGGCATCGCCCCGCCGGCGAGCTCGACGGGATCGTCACGGAGTTGCGGGCCGCCGCCAACGTCGCCGAGCCGGCGGCGCTCACCGTCACCGGCTACCGGGAAACCCGGAGCGTCGGCATGCTCGTCTGCGCCGACGACGGCGGTCGCGCGGCGCGTCTGGCGGTCGACCTGCACGAGCGCCTCGAGCGGCTGGGCGTCTACGAGCGGGAGCGCCGCGAGTGGCTGCCGCACGTCACTGTCATCCGTTTCCGCCAGCGGCCGCGGCTCAAGCCGCCCCTCCCCGAGCTGGGAACGGTCGTGACGTCCGAAGCGGCTGTTTACATGTCCGTTCTGCGGCCGTCAGGGGCGCAGTACGAAGTCCTGCAATCGGTTGCGTTGGAAGGGAGCTAGAGGTGGATCGCGAGCAAGCACTGGATACCGCGCTCGGCCAGATCGAGCGCGCTTTCGGCAAGGGCGCCGTGATGAGGATGAACGACGCGGCGGCAGTCTCGGTCGGCGCCGTCTCGTCCGGGTCGCTCGCCCTCGACCTCGCGCTCGGGATCGGCGGCCTCCCGCGCGGGCGAATCGTCGAGATCTTCGGCCCCGAGTCTTCGGGCAAGACCACTCTCGTCTACCACGTGATCGCCGAGGCGCAGCGCCGTGGGGGCATCTGCGCCTTCATCGACGCCGAGCACGCGATGGACCCCACGTATGCGAAGCGGATCGGCGTCAACATCGACGACCTGCTCGTCTCGCAGCCGGACACGGGGGAGCAGGCGCTCGAGATCGCCGAGCTCCTGATCCGTTCGGGCGCCCTCGACATCGTCGCGGTCGACTCGGTCGCGGCGCTGACGCCGAAAGCCGAGATCGAGGGGGAGATGGGCGACAGCCACGTCGGCCTGCAGGCGCGGCTGATGAGCCAGGCGCTCCGCAAGCTCGCCGGAACGCTCAACCGCACCGACACGATCTGCATCTTCACGAACCAGCTGCGCGAGAAGATCGGCGTCATGTTCGGCAACCCGGAGACGACCCCGGGCGGCCGCGCGCTC
>JBKOUJ010000151.1:0-7881 GCA_046723355.1 Actinomycetota bacterium
CGAGACGGCGCTCGATGCCGTTCGCGACGCCGACGCCGCGGTGATCGTCACCGACTGGGACGAGTTTCGCTCGCTCGCCTCGGAGGAGGTGCGCGACGCGATGCGCCGCCCGTTGATCGTCGACGGCCGCAACCTGCTCGACCCCGAGGCGACGCGGGCCGCCGGGTTCGACTACGAGGGCATCGGCCGGGCGGCGTCGCCTCTGGCCGCGGTCCCCGAGACGCCAGAGCGCGAACTGGCCGACTAGTGCCCCATCCAGCAATAGTCAGGGCGCTTCTGGCGGCGCCTGGCGCCGCCAGGCGGCGTCCTCAGTCGCGCCCATATCTACGGATATGGACGCTCCCTGCGTCTTTGCCTGCCGACCCCAGTCACTCGCCAGAAACGCGAGACCATTACTGGACGGGGCACTAATGGAAGCCATCATCCTGGTGGGCGGCAAGGCCGAGCGCCTCGGCGACGCCGCGGGCGGGCTGCCGAAGCCGCTCGTCCCGATCGCGGGACGCCCACTCGTCGCATGGCAGCTCGGCCTGCTCAGCCGGGCTGGGGTCGGCCGTGTGATCCTCAGCTGCAACGCCGGCGCCGGCGAGCAGTTCGCGTCAGCGCTGAACGGGGTCGGGCCGGAGCTCGCGATCGCGGAGGAGCCCGAGCGGCTGGGGCGGGGCGGGGGCATCCGCTTCGCGGCGGCGGAGCGGCGCGAGAACGGCGAGGTCTTCGCCCTGAACGGGGACGAGCTGCTCGATCTCGATTTCGCGGCGCTGCTCGCGCAGCACCGCTCGACCGGCGCCGCCGCGACGATCGCGGTCGCGCAGCCGAGGTCGCCATTCGGCGTGGTCGAGCTCGACGGCGACCGGGTCGGCGGCTTCGCCGAGGGCGGGACGATCGAGTGCTGGGTCAGTTGCGGCGTCTACGTGCTCGGCGAGGAGGCCCTCACGCGGTTCCCGGAGCGCGGCGACCACGAGACCACCGCGTTTCCCGAGCTTGCCGCGGAAGGGAGGCTCGGCGCGTTCCGCCACGAGGGGCTCTGGCTCACCGTCAACACCCCCAAGGATCTCCGTCGGGCCGAGGAGTACGTCAGCGCGCACCCGGAGTGGCTGGGGAGCTGAGGCGCCGCTTGCGGCGCCGACTGGAGGACGTGCGGGCTTCGCCCGCGCGTCCGGGCTAACTGCGTTCATGGACCGAACTCGTTTGAGCTTGACACACTGGAGGGCGTAGAGTCGGCCGGTGGAAAGGCCGCTCTCGTCGCCGAATCTGGAGACCTTGGATCGCTTCTCGTTCCAGCCTGAGAAGGTCGAGAAGCCCTGGGGTCACGAGGTGATCTGGGCGAAAGCCGACGGCTACGCCGGGAAGCTTCTCTTCGTGCGCGCCGGCCGGGCGCTCAGCCTCCAGTTTCACCGGGAGAAGGACGAGAGCTGGTACGTCCTCGAGGGCCGGGCGGAGCTCGAGCTCGGTGAGGCCGGTCAGGCGGTTCTGACGGCGGAGATCGTCGGCCCCGGGGCTGCGTTCCGGTTTCCGCCCGGCACCGTCCACCGTGTCCGCGCCGTGGAGGACACGACGATCCTCGAGGTCTCGACGCCACAGCTCGACGACGTCGTGCGGCTCGAGGACGACTACGGCCGCGAGGGTACGAGCGAACCCTGACACATCTGTGTTAAGGTCTGCGCCGATGGAGCTGCTGACCGTCGGCCAGGCCGCCGCGCGCACCGGCTGGTCGCCCAGGATGCTGCGCTACCTGGAGACGGCCGGGCTCGTGGTCCCATCGCGGAGCACGAGCGGCTACAGGCAGTACGGCCTGCTCGAGCTGAACCAGCTGCGCTCGCTCAATGACCTGCGCCGGCGCTTCGGCGTCGGCATCGACGACCTAGCTTTTATGGTCCGGCTCCAGCGCGAGCCCGCCCTGCGCGGGGCGGTGCAGACATGGCTGGCTGGGACGCAGTTGTCCGCCCTCGACTGGGAGCAGCGCAAGCACGAGCGGCTGCTCGTCGCCTAGTGCGGCACTAAACCTACAACGGAAGGACTGAATGGCCACCACAAAGCGTCATGACGTGAAAGATCTTTCGCTCGCGCCCGAGGGTGGTCGGCGGATCGCGTGGGCCGACCGGCACATGCCGGTGCTCGCCGCCATCCGCGACCGCTTCGAGGCTGAGCAGCCCCTCGCCGGCTACCGGATCGCCGCCTGCCTACACGTGACGAGCGAGACCGCGAACCTGATGCGGACGCTCAAGGCCGGCGGGGCCGACATCGTCCTCTGCGCGTCGAACCCGCTCTCCACGCAGGACGACGTTGCCGCGGC
Source organism: Actinomycetota bacterium (assembly GCA_046723355.1). Classification (GTDB taxonomy): domain Bacteria; phylum Actinomycetota; class Thermoleophilia; order Gaiellales; family Gaiellaceae; genus 13-2-20CM-68-14. The sequence continues at coordinate 2,291 of JBKOUJ010000151.1, forward strand.
GCTCGTCGATGAGTTTGACGTCTCAGTCTTCGCGATCAAGGGCGAGGACAACGACACCTACTACCGCCACATCGAGGCGGCCGTCGACCATAAGCCGCAGCTGACCATGGACGACGGCGCCGACGTGATCGGCGTCCTCCACTCGCATCGCCGGGAGCAGTTGGGCGACATCCTCGGCGGCATGGAGGAGACGACGACCGGCGTGATCCGGCTGAAGGCGCTCGAGCGCGACGGCGCGCTCGGCTTCCCGGTGATCGCGGTCAACGACGCGAACACGAAGCACATGTTCGACAACCGCTACGGCACGGGGCAGTCGACGATCGACGGCATCATCCGTGCGACGAACGTTCTGCTCGCCGGCTCGACCTTCGTCGTCGCGGGCTACGGCTGGGTCGGGAAGGGCGTCGCGCTACGCGCGCGCGGCATGGGAGCGCACGTGATCGTCACCGAGGCCGACCCGGTACGGGCGCTCGAGGCGGCCATGGACGGTTTCGAGGTTTTGCCGATGGCTCAGGCCGCCGAGCGCGGCGATTTCTTCTGCACCGCGACGGGCGACAAATCCGTGATCACGCGCGCGCACCTCGAGCGCATGAAGGACGGCGCCATTCTCGCCAACACGGGGCATTTCAACGTCGAGATCGAGATCCCGGCGCTGCGGCAGCTCGCCCGCGAGACACGGAAGGCTCGGGAGTTCGTCGAGGAGTTCGAGCTCGAGGATGGCCGTCGGCTCTACTTGGTCTCCGAGGGGCGGCTCGTCAACCTGTCGGCGGCGGAGGGCCATCCCGCGGCGGTGATGGACATGTCCTTCGCCAACCAGGCCCTTTCAGCCGAGTACGTCGTGCAGAACGGCGCCGACCTCGAGCGGCGGGTATATCCGGTCCCCGCCGAGATCGACAGCGAGATCGCGCGCCTGAAGCTCGCGACGATGGGCGTCGAGATCGACACGCTCACCGACGAGCAGGCGAAGTACCTGGCCTCCTGGGACGAGGGGACCTAAACCGGGAAAATGCTGCGCATTTTCCGGATGGCTGGTTTCTACCGTCGCTTCGCTCGGTAGATCGAATTGCAGGCAATTGTTCTCGCGGCCGGGTACGCGACGCGGTTGTACCCGCTCACGCTCGACACGCCGAAGCCGCTGCTCGAGGTCGGGGGACACCCGATCCTCGAGCGGCTGCTCGGCCAACTTGCGGAGATTCCCTCCCTCGAACGCGTTTACGTCGTCACCAACGCGAAGTTCGCGCCGCACTTCCGTGAGTTCGCGGGGGGCTGGGCGGGACGGCTCGAGCTGGAGGTGGTCGACGACGGCACGGAGAGCGACGAGACGAAGCTGGGCGCAATCGGCGACCTCGACCTCGTCATCCGCGACCGCGGCCTCGACGACGACCTGCTGGTCGCCGCGGGCGACAGCATCTTCGAGGGCGCCCGGCTCGACGATTTCGCTCGGCTCGGGCTCGAGAAGCACGCGCCGGTCGAGGCCGTCTACGACGTCGGCGATCTCGAGGCCGTGAAGCGCTACAGCGTGATCACCGCCGACACCGCCGGCCGGGTCGTCGCCTTCGAGGAGAAGCCCGACGAGCCGCAGAGCACCCTCGCCGGAATTGCCCTCTACTTCTATCCGCGCTCGACCCTGCCGTTGATCAGCCGCTACCTTGCCGAGGGCAACAACCCCGACCAGCCCGGGCGCCTGGTCGAGTGGATGCACACGCGAACGCCCGTCTACGTCTGGTCGGTGCCGGGCCGCTGGTACGACATCGGCTCGCCCGAGACCCTGGAGCAGGCCGACCGCGCGCTGGCGCGGACGGACTGACCCTGAAGGCCGCTGTCCAATAGCCGTTTTTGGGACAGTCCCTGGTCGGGGACAGTCCCTGCCTCACAGGTTCCAGCTCGCGTCGCCGGCGAAGCGGGCGATGACTCGCCCGGACCCGCCGGCGAAAAGGCATCACGATGACGCGCTGGTTGCGGTCGCGCTCCACGTTCGCCTGCTTCACCCGTCGTTCGTGACGCGGCGCGCGGTGCCGCCGCCGGCCGGCACGAAGGAGACGTCCGCGTGCGCGCCCCGCTGCAGCGCGTACGCGATCTCCTTCCCGTCCGGCGAGAAGCTCCAGCCGACGAGGTTCCCGTAGGCAACCGCCACGGGTTTGCCACCGTCGTGGGCGACGACGAGCAGGCGCCCGTTCGCTTCGGAGACGGCGCGGTACGCGAGGATCCTGCGCCCGTCCGGAGAGAGCTGCGGCGAGCCGCCGCGTGTGAGGCGGCGCTTGTGCGAGCCGTCGGGCGCTGCGATCCAGACCTCTTCGCCGCCTCCCTGGAGGAAGTTCGTGTAGGCGATCGCCTTCAAGGCGTGGTGCGAGCTGCCGCAGCCCGCCGCGGCGAGGCGGCAATGGCGACGGCGACGACGCCGAGTTTCATAACCGTTCCAGTTTCCTGACAAGGGCGTGACGACTCGCCACGTAGCGTCGAAGCATGCTCGACCTTCTGCTGCCGCAGCGATGCGTCGTATGCGGTCGCGGCGGGACGCAGCTCTGCCCAAGCTGCCTCGCCGGGCTGCGGCGGATCGAGCCCCCGCTCTGTGAGCGTTGCGGGCTGCCGACGGCGTGGCCGGTGCGCCGCTGCCGTGAGTGCGCGGGACGGCGTCTGGCGTTCGCGAGCGCACGAGCGGCCGTCCACTACGACGACGGCGTGCGCTCGTTCGTCGCAGCCTGGAAGGAGCGGGAGCTACGGCGGCTCGCGGCCGCGGCGGTCTCCGTCGTGCTCGAGGTCGTCTCGCCGCCGCGTGGCGAGGCCGTCACGTTCGCGCCGCCCGACCCCGACCGCGGCCTGAAGCGAGGCCACCACCCGCCGCGAAAGCTTGCCGAGGCGCTCGCGCGCGAATGGGAGCTGCCGCTCGCCGCCCCGCTGCGCCGCCGCGCGGCGAAGCGGCAGCGGGGCCTTTCGCGTACGGAGCGCCGCCGCAACGTCGCCGGCGTCTTTGCCACTCGGGGAGAGGTGCCGCGCTCGCTTGTCCTCGTTGACGACGTCTTCACGAGCGGCGCGACGGCCAACGCGGCCGCTTCGGCGCTGCGGAAGGCCGGCGCGCGCCGCGTCGAGGTCGTGACTTTCGCGCGGGTGGTGAGATAGATTTTGTCTTGTGCAGCTTCGCGTGAAGGGCCGCGGGGTCGAGGTCACCGACGCGCTCCGTTCCTACGCTGAGAAGCGGCTCGGCAAGCTGGAGCGGCAGCTCCCGGATTCGCAGATCGAGCTGCAGCTCTCCGCCGAGAACAACCCATCCATCAAGGACAGCCACGTCGCCGAGGCGACCGTCAGGACGAAGGGCCCGGTCCTGCGGGCCCGCGAGAGCTCGCACGACATGCGCGCGTCGATAGATCAGCTCGTCGACAAGCTCGAGCGGCAGGTGACGCGCTACCGCGAGAAACGAGGCCGGCGCCGCCGTGCCTCAAGACAGGCACCCGACGAAGGAATCCCGATGCCCGAAGAGCCGCAGATCGTCAGGACGAAGCAGTTCGCGGTCAAGCCGATGACCGCCGAGGAGGCCGTGCTCCAGCTCGAGCTGGTCGGGCACGACTTCTTCGCCTTCCGAGACGCCGACTCGAACGAGGTCAACATCGTCTACCGCCGCCGTCAGGGTGGCTACGGGCTGATCGAGCCGCAGTAGGGTCTGGAAGATGCGGTTCTTCCGGCGGGGCGAGACCCTGAACGAACGCCTGCTCCGAGAGGCCGGTCTGCAAGAGCAGCAGGCCGACTCGGCGGTCGAGACTCCGCCGGCGCCGCTCGACCCCGTGGTGGCCTTCCGGCAGCAGTTCGACTCGGCCGCGGGCGCGCTCGCGGGAGCAGGCCTACCGCCCCGCGCCCGCCACTGGGACACGTTCGTGACGGCCGAGGCGCCCGACGTCGCCGGGGGTGAAGTCGACTTCGTCGCCCTCCCCGACGGGACGATCCTTGTCGAGGAAGTAGAAGGCGATGCGGCGCTCGAACCGCTCGCCAACGCGGTCGAGACGAAGATCGCGCCGCCGTATCGGGCGAAGGCGGTCAAGCAGACCGACCGCATCTGGGCAATTTCGGCCATGCAGATCCAGGTGGCGCGGTTCGAGCAGGACGGAGACACGATCGAGCTCACGCAGACGACCGACGGCCGCGCGCTGCGCGTGGACGGGATGCCGTCTTTCGGCAGCGTTCCGGAGCTCGAGAGGATTGGCGAGAACCGGGCCCGCCCCGCCTACGCCGTTCACGCTGAGCGGCTCGACGACGATCTCTGGGAGGTCCGGGTAGCTGCGCTCTAGGCGCTACCCTGAACATTTCATGGCACAGAATCTCGGCAGCCTCGAAAAAGTCCTGCGGATGGGCGAGGGCCGGCGCCTCAAGCGGCTCCAAGCCCAGGCCGAGTACGTCGCGACCCTCGAGCCCGAGTTCGAGCAGCTGAGCGACGAGGAGCTCGCCGCCAAGACGGTCGAGTTCAAGGAGCGGCACGAGAACGGCGAGTCGCTGGAAGAGCTCCTCTTCGAGGCATATGCCGCGGTGCGCGAAGCCGCTAAGCGCGCGCTCGGCCAGCGCCCGTTCGACGTCCAGGTGATGGGCGGCATCGTCCTCCATGAGGGCGACATCGCCGAGATGAAGACGGGAGAGGGGAAGACGCTCGTCGCGACGCAGCCGCTTTACCTGAACGCGCTGGCCGGCACCGGCGTCCACCTCGTCACGGTCAACGACTACCTAGCGAAGCGCGACGCCGGCTGGATGGGGCCGGTCTACGAAAAGCTTGGCATGCGCGCGGCCTACATCGAAAACATGATGCCGTTCGCCGAGCGAAAAGAGGCGTACGACGCCGATATCACCTACGGCACCAACTCCGAGTTCGGCTTCGACTACCTACGCGACAACATGGCCGTCTCGCTCGACGGAGTCGTCCAGCGCGGGCACCACTACGGCATCGTCGACGAGGTCGACTCGATCCTCGTCGACGAGGCGCGAACGCCGCTGATCATCTCCGGCGAGCCGGAGACCGCGGCGAAGATCTACTACGACTTCGCGCGGGTCGCGAAGACGCTGCACGCCGTTCCACACGATCCGCTCCGCAAGGGCGAGGCGGAGGGCGCGGACTACGAGTACGACGAGAAGCACAAGGTCGTCGCGCCCACGCAGCAGGGCGTCGCGAAGTTCGAGCGGGCGCTCGGCCTCGAGAACCTCTACGACCCGCGTCACTCGCAGCTCGTCAACCACATGATCCAGGCGCTCAAGGCGCAGTCGCTCTACAACCGCGACGACGAGTACGTCGTCCAGGACGGCGAGGTGAAGATCGTCGACGAGTTCACCGGCCGGATCATGGAAGGCCGCCGCTGGAGCGAGGGCCTGCACCAGGCGGTCGAGGCGAAGGAGGGCGTCGCGATCCAGGAGGAGCACGTCACGCTCGCGACGATCACGCTCCAGAACTACTTCCGCCTCTACGAAAAGCTCGCCGGCATGACCGGTACGGCCAAGACCGAGGAGAAGGAGTTCGTCGAGATCTACGACCTCAGCGTCGTCGAGATCCCGACCAACGTCGCGGTCGCCCGCGCCGACGAGAACGACTACATCTTCAAGACCGAGGAAGCCAAGTTCAA
>JBKOUJ010000173.1:0-4867 GCA_046723355.1 Actinomycetota bacterium
CCTCCAGCTCGTCGTCCCATTGCTGCCGGAGCTGCGCCAGCTCGCGCTCGGAGCCTTGCTGCGCCAGGGCGTCTGCCTGCGCCGCCGCCTCGGCGAGCGTCAAGAGACCGACTGGAGCGAGCGGCTCGCGGGCCCGACGTAGCGCGCTGACGGCCGAAACAGCCGGCCCGTGCGCTTCTGCTCGAGGATGTGCGCCGACCAACCGGCGACGCGCGAGCACGCAAACATCGCCGGCGCGAGGCGCGGCGGGATCTCGGCGACGTCGAGGACGATCGCCGAGTAGTACTCGACGTTGGTCGCGAGCACGCGCTCGGGATGGCGCTCTTGGAGCGCCTTCAGCGCGACCTGCTCGAGCTCTTCCGCAAGCTCGACCTGCGGCGATCCGAGCTCCTTGGCAATGCGCTTGAGAATCCGAGAGCGCGGATCCTCGGCGCGGTAGACGCGATGGCCGAAGCCCATGATCCGCTGCCCCCGCTCGAGCGCCTCCTTGACCCACCTTTCCGGGTCTCCCAGCTGCTCGACCTCCTCGAGCATCGGCTTCACGTAGGCGGGCGCGCCGCCGTGCAGCGGTCCCGACAGCGAGCCGACCGCCGAGGAGAGCGATGCGCCGCAGTCCGCGCCTGTTGAGGCGGTGACGCGGGCGGTGAAGGTCGACGCGTTCAGCCCATGCTCGGCGGTGCAAATCCAGTACGTGTCAATCGCCTTGACGTGGCGCGGGTCGGCCTGGCCGCGCCAGCGGAGCAGGAGCTTCTCCGCAGCCGTCTCGCCCTCCGCGACGACGTCGTCCGGCACGGTGTCGGTCTTGCCGTCGGCGACCCGGGCCGAGCGGGCGACGATCGACATCATCTGCGCCGATAGCCGGCCGAGATCCTCGCGCGCCTGTTCGTCGGAGATCTCGTTCAGCTTGCCCAGACTCCAGACCCCCGACAGCCGCGCGGTCTCCGCCTGAAGGTCGGAAGGAGCGTTGCCGGTGAGGGGGGCCGGCTCGTACGGCTCCGGGTCGGGCATCTTCGAGTCGAGGTCGTCGTCGACGAGCAGACCCCAGACGTTCTCGTAAGGGAAGCGGCCGACGAGCTCCTCGATGTCGATCCCGCGGTAGCGGAGCGAGCCGCCCTCGCGATCAGGCTCCGCAATCTCGGTCTCGACAGCAACGACGCCCTCGAGACCGGGCTTGAAATCGTCCGCCATCGCGCGGAAAGGTATCGAGAACGTGCCGCTCCACCGCTTGGGTAGGCTCCCGGGCCGTGGCTCACGAAGTGACGCTGATCCCGGGCGACGGCACGGGCCCCGAGCTGGCCGAGGCGACCCGCCGCGTCCTCGAGGCGACCGGCGTCGAGTTCGACTGGGACGTGCAGCAGGCCGGCGCCGACGTGATGGACCAGTTCGGCGGCAATCCGCTCCCCGAGCCGACACTCGACTCGATCCGCCGAACCGGCGTCGCGCTGAAGGGCCCGATCACCACGCCCGTCGGCGGCGGCTTCCGCTCCGTGAACGTCGGACTGCGGAAGTCACTCGACCTCTACGCGCAGGTTCGCCCGTGCAAGACCTACGAGGGTGTGCGCACCCGCTTCGACGATGTCGACTTGATCATCGTGCGCGAGAACACCGAGGACCTCTACGCAGGGATCGAATACGAGGAAGGGACCGACCACGCCGAGCAGCTGATCGAATGGATCGAGCAGCACGGCGGCAAGCTCCGCCACCGCGACGCCGGTATCTCGATCAAGCCGCTCTCTATCAGCGGGACGCGCCGAATCGTCCAGTTCGCCTTCGACTACGCGCGCCGCAACGGCCGTCGCAAGGTGACGGCCGTGCACAAGGCGAACATCATGAAGTTCACCGACGGCCTCTACCTTCGCGTCGCGCGCGAGGTCGCCGAGGAGAACTCCGACGTCGAGTTCGACGACCGGATCGTGGACAACATGTGCATGCAGCTCGTGCAGCGGCCCGAGGAGTACGACGTGCTGGTGCTCCCGAACCTGTACGGCGACATCGTGTCCGACCTCGCCGCCGGGATGATCGGCGGCCTCGGCATGGCGCCCGGCGCCAACTTCGGCGAAGAGGTGGCGATCTTCGAGCCGACGCATGGCTCGGCCCCGAAGTACGCGGGGCAGAACAGGGTCAATCCCATGGCCATGATGCTTTCGGGGATGCTGATGCTCCGGCACCTCGAGGAGGCCGAGGCCGCGGACCGGCTCGAGTCCGCGATCTCCGATGTGATCCGCGAGGGCGAGAGCGTCACCTACGACATGAAGCCGTCGCGCGACGACCCGACCGCGGTCGGCACGAGTGAGGTCGCCGACGCGATCATCGACAAGATGGGAGCCCGGGTCTGATGACCGCCCCCTCCAGCCCATCTCGCGCCCGCTGCGGGGCTGCAACGCTCCGCCTCGGCGCGTCCTCAGTCGCGCCCGTAGCTTCCGGCTACGAACGCTCCCTGCGTCCTTCCGACGCGGGCGTTTCGCTCGCAGCGAACACGATATGGACCGGAGGTGGCTCGTGAGCCAACGCCGAAAAATCACGGTCGTAGGCGCCGGCAACGTCGGCGCGACGTGCGCGCAAGTGCTTGCCGCGCGCGACTACGCCGACGTCGTTCTCGTCGACATCAAGGACGGGCTTCCGCAGGGCAAGGCGCTGGACATCAATCAGATGGGGGCCGTGCTCGGCTACGAGCCGAACATCGTCGGCTCGAACGGCTACGACGAGACGGCCGGCTCGGACGTCGTCGTCGTCACGGCCGGCCTACCGCGCTCACCCGGCATGAGTCGCGACGACTTGGTCACGACGAACGAGAAGATCGTCGGATCGGTCACCGAGCAGGCGATCGCACAATCCCCTGACGCGATTCTGATCGTGGTATCGAACCCGCTCGATGCGATGTGCCACGTCGCGAAGAACGTGAGCGGTTGGCCGAAGGAGCGCGTCTTCGGGATGGCGGGGATCCTCGACACCGCCCGCTTCTCGGCCTTCATCGCGTGGAAAACGCAGGCGTCGGTCAAGGACGTGACCGCGATGGTGCTCGGCGGCCACGGCGACCAGATGGTTCCGGTCGTCTCGGCGACAACGGTCGGGGGGACTCCGCTCCGCAAGCTCGTCGCGGAGGACGAGATCCAGCAGATGGTCGAGCGGACCGCCAAGGGCGGCGGCGAGATCGTCGAGCTGCTGGGGACATCGGCGTGGTACGCGCCGGGCGCGGCGGCCGCGCAGATGGTCGACTCGATCATGCTCGACGAGAAGCGGGTACTTCCCTGCACGGCCTACCTCGAGGGCGAGTACGGGATCGACGGCCTCTACATGGGCGTTCCCGTCAAGCTGGGCCGTGGCGGGATCGAGGAAATCATCGAGCTCGACCTGAGCGAGGACGAGCAGACGATGCTGAACGAGTCCGCCGACGCCGTTCGGGAGGTCGTCGGCGTCCTCACCACGTAGTGCGGGCGCAACTCGCCCGTCGCGGACGCGTGTGGATCGATAGTCACGCTTTCGGCACCCCTCCGCCACACAGCCGCGCGCTTTTACGCGCTACGCTCGCCGCGGGTGGCGGGTGGACTTTCATCCCCGCCCAGGGTGGGGTGAGGAAGGAGGACGCGGCCATTTGGATCTAGGCCTGGAAGGCCGGACAGCGATCGTCTGCGGCGCGTCGGCCGGGATGGGGCTCGCTACTGCTGAGGCGCTCGCGCGCGAAGGTGCGAACGTCTCGATGTTCGCTCGCCGGCGCGACGTGCTCGACCGGGAGGCCGAGCGGCTCGGCGCGCTCGCCGTCCGCGGCGACGTCACGAACCCCGCCGACCTGAAGCGGCTCGTCGACCGCACGATCGAGGCCTTCGGCGGCATCGACATCCTCGTCAACAACAGCGGCGGCCCTCCCCGCACTCCGGCGGTCGGCCTCACCGACGACGACGTCGAGCAGGCGGTCGAACTGCTGCTTCTTTCGGTCGTGCGCCTGACCGGGCTCTGCCTGCTGCAGCTGGAGCGGAGCGGTCATGGACGGATCATCAACATCGCGTCGAGCACCGTCCGCGAGCCGATCGACAACCTCGCGCTCTCCAACTCGGTCCGGCCGGGCGTGATCGGCTGGGCGCAGTCGATGGCGCGCGAGCTCGGCCCGAATAAGATCACCGTCAACTCAATCGCTCCCGGACGAATCGAGACCGCGCGCTTAATGGAGGCCTTCGCCGAACGCTCCCGAGCCTCCGAGATGGAGCAGATTCCGCTTCGCCGGTTCGGCAGGCCCGAGGAGGTCGCGGAGGTGATCTGTTTCCTGGCATCCGACCGCGCCAGCTACGTCACGGGCGCGGTGATCCCGGTCGACGGCGGCCTGACGCGCTTTCTCTTGTAGCGCCCCGCCGAGCAACACATGGCGGCTCACTGGACGGGGCGCTACCCCCGACCGGCGCGAGTACCATCAGAAGCGATGCGATGGCTGACGCTCCCGCGGGCGATCGGCGCGGGAATCGCTTTGGCAGCGGTCGCGCTGACTGTCCTCTACATCGTTCCCTCGAACGACTACTACGTCTTCCTGCCGGACCGCGCTCACGCTCTTCAGCCGCTCGTGAGCGTTTCCGGTGAGCACCCGGCGATGAACAAGGGCGGCGTCTACTTCGTCGACGTCCGCTTCCGCAAAGCCCATCTGCTGGAGGATCTCCTCGGCCGGCCACTCGCCCGCAACGCGACGCTCGTACCGGTCAGGCAGGTTCGCGGCAGCGCGTCCGAGCAGCAACAGGAGCACATCGACGTCACCGAGATGCAGCAATCGCAGAGGACCGCGGCGGCCGTCGTCCTCTCACGGCTGGGGTTCCACATCCGAGTCCGGCTGCCGAAGGTGGTCATCCGAGGCGTCCTCCGCGATGCGCCAGCCGCGAAGGTGCTG
>JBKOUJ010000021.1:0-12557 GCA_046723355.1 Actinomycetota bacterium
AAGGTCGTGCACATCGAGCGCCAGCTCGTCCAGCGGCTCGGGCGAGAGCCAAGGCCCGACGAGATCGCCGAGGAGCTCGAGATGACGACCGCCGAGGTGCGCGAGATCCTGCGCATGGCCCAGCACCCGGTTTCGCTCGAGAAGCCAATCGGCGAGGAGGAGGACTCGGAGCTCGGCGACTTCGTCGAGGACGACCAGATCGAGTCCCCCGACGAGCACGCCTCGCTCTCGCTACGGCGTGAGGACATCGAACACGCGCTGTCGTCACTCCCGGAACGCGAGCGCAAGGTGATCGAGCTTCGCTTCGGCCTGACCGGCGGGCAGCCCTGCACGCTGGAGGAGGTCGGCAAGGCGTTCGGCGTGACGCGCGAGCGGATCCGCCAGATCGAGAACAACACGCTGAAGAAGCTCGAGTCGCTGCCCGAGGCGCAGGGCTTAAAAGACTGCGTCTGACGAAGTGCAGGGACTGTCCCCGCAGGGGACTGTCCCATTAACCGGTGGGCGTAAAGACCGGCGTTTCGGCCTTGACCGAGATCGTGCGGCCGTCGTTCAGGTAGCCGGGTCGCTTCGTGCTGTAGCGCAGCGTCCACGGGCCGCGGCCGTTCACCGGCACGGTGACGGTGGCACTCCTACGCGGTAGGACGATGACCTGGCGGCGGACTCCCGGGGCGCGGAGGTTCAGGACCGTCCGCAGCGTCCCCGCCGGGAGCGACAGCCGCCAGCGGAGGGTTCCGCGCACGCGACGGCCGTGCGCGGGCCAGAGCTCGACGGTTCCTGCCTGCGCGAGCCAGCGGTCGTGGTAGAGGCCGCCGACGAAGAGCGCCAGCCGCGGCGCGCCGACAGGGCGCCAGAGGTCATACCCGCGCTCGCGCGCGACGAGCTTCGCGCCGCGCAGGCGCATGCGCACCGCGTAGTTCGAGATCAGCAGCGGCGCGCGGACCGTCCTCCCGTCGCTCACCAAGCGGCCGTCACGGGCAGCGTTGACGCGCCGGTTGCCGAAGGCGTCGACCTGCGAGGCCTGGCCGTAGTAGAGGACGTCGTCGACGGAGCGGTTCCAGAAGAGCTGCTCCAGCGAGCGCGCGTGCAGGGTCGCCGGGGTGTGGATCAGCAGGATGTGGCGAAGCCCGGTGTGGTCGATCCAGCCGGCGTTCGCCGGCAGGAAGTCGTGCCGGATCTCGTTCGCCGTGTTGCGGTCGAACGAGATCGAGCCCGCTGCCGCTGCGCCGGCCAGCACCAGCGAGCCCATTAGCGCAAGGACGGCAAGCTGCGCCCGCCACGCGATCGCGACGGCGAGCGCGGAGAGCAGCGCCGCAACGAGCGCGATCACGAGCGAGCCGTTCGCGACACCGAGCGAGTGCTCGAGACGGAAGACGCCGAGCAGGAACGGCGAGTCCTGCTTGTTGTTCGCGACGCTGTACGGAGCGAGCGGTACACGGGCCGAAACCGCTAGCAGGACAACCGCGAGGAGGCACGTCGCGAGGCGCGCCGGCCGGCCGCGGCTGAGGTAGAGGCCGAACCACGGCAGCACGAGCGGCAGCAAACCCATGAAGTAGCGCTCTTGGAACCGAGGCGAGCCGTTGGAGGCGTAGAGCGACGTCTCCGCGAAGAGAATCAACAGCAGCCCCGCTGTGACTCCGCCGAAGGCCGCTTCCTCGCGCGTGCGCGGGCGCGCGATCCCGTACGCGAAGGCGATCAGGGCGCCCGGGATGAGCACCCAGCCGGCGCAGTAGACGAGCAGCATCGAGTCGGTCGCGACCCAGTGCGCAATCGCACCGATGTCGACGTGCAGCTTGACGACCGTGTTGTAGTAGCCGAGAGCTCGGCTCGGGCCGACGACGATCAGCGCCGCGACCGGAGCGAGGAAGACCGCCCAAGTGAGTCGAAACGCGCGCAGCGTCCGCCGCACGGACCCCCGCTCGACGGCGATCGCCCCGGCCACGAACACGATCGGCAGCAGCGCGTATTGGATCCGGGTCAACGCCGTCACGGCGGTCAGCACGAGGAAGCCCAGCTGGCCGCCGCGAGTCGGCCGCGCCAGCACGCACACGCCGACGCACAGCGTCGTCAGCAGCAGCGGGTAGGCGAGCGGGTCCGCCAGGACAAACGACGCGAAGAAGAGGTTCGGCGATGCGACCGTGAGGGCAGCGCCGACGAGCGCGAGCCCGGCACCGAGGTCGAGCTTCCGCGCGAGCAGATAGGCCGGAATCGCGGCGAGCGACATCGCGAGCGCGTTCTCCGCCTGCGTCAACCGGTAGGCGAGCTCCGGATCGTGGAAGAGCCAGAACGGCGCCGCCGCGACCGGCTCGAGCACCGCCGGAAAGTGGGCCGATGTCCCGCGGACGAGCGGCCGGCCATGCTCCGCAAACGAGCGCGCGATCGTCGCGTAGATGTACTCGTCTGGGAAGTAGAGCGGCGTCGCGTGGGCGAACGCGACGAGGAGCCGGATCAGGAAGCTGGCGGCGACGATGCAGGTGAGGACGAGCCTCGCAGGCACCGCAGAAATCCGCGCGAGCCCGAGCGGCAGCCGCAACTCCTCGCCGCGCGGCGCAGTGAGATCGATCGCCACGTGCCCGTCATCGGCACGTTACGAAGATCCCTTGAACGAGTGACTTACGAGTGACTTGCGAGCGACTTACGAGGGCTGGTCGCCCGCGCCGCCGGCGCGCTCTGCGGGCACGAAGAGACGGCAATGCGGACATTTGAACCCCTCGCGCCGCGAGCCTTCGGCGAGCAACTCGCCGTCGAAGGGCTTCTTGCAGTGTGGGCAAACGACCACTTGAGGAGTCATGTTCCTATAACTCGAAAACCGGATTTCGAGTTTCGCCCGAGGCGTGGTTGCGATGCACGGAAGGGTGAGGACAGGCGCGCGTTCCTGGACCACAGTGAGAGCTCGATCTCTGCGGCCATGAGACTCGATCCAAACACCCATGCCCTTGTGATGGCGACGGCCTTCATGACGTCGATCTGCTTTGCAGTCGCGGCGATGAGCGTGATCGGATTGACGATCCACCTCTTCGTCCCCGGCGCTGGCTAGGTCGGCCGAAGCTTCCGTCCGCCCGACCCGCGCGGCCCTGCCGCGCGGTGGGAGTATGGACCGAGCGACGCGAGGAGGCGCAGATGGTGAAGATCACCGACAAGACCGACTACAGCCGCTTCGTTCGCCCGACGGACGAGGACGAGGGCATGTGGCTCGACCACGTAGAGGTCCACATCGTCACGCATCCCGTCGGTCAGGTGAAGGAGATGCATACGCACGATCCGCCCCAGGACCACGTTATCGTCATGCGCTCCGGGCGAATGCGCTGGTCTGTCGACGATCAGAGCCTCGAGGCGGGACCAGGCGACGTGATCGTCACGCCGGCGGGAACTCCACACGGTTACGAAGTCCTCGGCGACCAGCCTGCGCGCGTTGTCTGCATCGACTCGCCGAAGCGCCCGAAACCCGACGCGTGATGCCCTGGACGCTCAGTCGCTGAAGCTGAACGGCGGGTAGCGGTCCGTGACGAGCAGGAACGCGTAGGCCGACACGCGATTCGTCCAGCGGCCGACTCCGACGAGGAAGTCGAAGATCCCGCGCGGGTAACGGCCGGTGAAGAGGATCGCGAACCAGGCGAAGATGATCGAGACGAACGCCGCGAGCCAGAGGAATGCGAGCACGATGTAGTGAGGGATCGCGAGCAGCCACTTTACGAGCGGCAGCCAGCGGTTGAGATCTCTCCTCGCGTCCGGATAGGGGAAGTCGAGAGTGACGGCTTGGTGCTCGTCCGTCGAGGGGTACCTGTCGTCCATCAGGGCGAGAAAGACGCCGATGCGGTTGAAGAACCTGGCGACCTCGAGGTTCCAGTCGAACCACCAGCGCGGGTACTTCTGTCGGAACAGGATCATCAGCAGCGGTGCGATGAAGAGCAGGGTGCCGCCTCCGCCGGCGGCCTCCCAGCCCTGCTGGCTGTTCGCGTATGAGACGCCTTCGTGCCCGAGGCTCGCCGCGACGATCAGGATCGGGATCGCGACGAAGATCCTGAAGAAGGTCGTCAGCCGGTTGAGGTTCCGGTCCGGGTATTCGACCGAGAACCGGACCGGGTAGGCGTCCTCGCCTGCCGTGTACTCGTTCGGCTCCATGCTGCCCATTAGCGCTTTCGGGCCCGCCTCACGATCTCCTCGTAAGCTCTACGCGTGGGAGGATTCTTCGGCGGGCTCCTCCGGGCGCTTGGAATCGGCGCTCTGGTCGCAGGTGGTCTCGCGGTCGCCATCGTGGCACTTGCGGCCATCGTCTTGCTCGGACCGCTCATCTTCTGGCTTGCCTGGAACATGCTCGATTTCGCACACGCGGTCGGACTGCCCGAGCTTGCGTTCTGGGGAATCGTGCTGGCGACGTTGTTCCTCGTGCTCGGCTGGGTCGGCAAGGTCGTGATCACCGGCGTCGTCTTCCTGATCAACCCGGACTGGTTCGCGAATGGAACCGCACGGGTGCATTGGCCGGAGCCGACCTTCCGCAACTTCGTCGCCGTCGCCTTGCTTGCACTACTCGCGTCGCGGCCACATGCCCACGCGCACCGAGAGACTCGCCGTTACTCGGCTCTCTCGTAGACCAGAATCACGACCCCATCGCCGACCGCCCGCGAATCGCGCAGGCTCAGTTCCTTCGTCTCTTTCCGTTCTGCGAAGAGCCGCTCGCCGCTCCCGAGCACGATCGGGAAGACCATCAGCCGTAGCTCGTCGACGAGGTCGCGGTCGAGCAGCCCGTGGACGAGCCGCTTACTGCCGGCGACGAGGATCGTCCCGTCGAGATCGTCCCTGAGCCTCGCGACGTCGTTGAGGTCGCGAAGGACGGTTGTGTTCTGCCACTCCGCCTCGCCGAGCGTCGACGAGACGACGTACTTGGGCATCGTGTTCATCTTCTCGGCGAAGCCGACCTCGTCCGTTCTGGACGGCCAGGCAGCGGCGAAGCCGTCGTAGGTGACACGTCCGAGCAGCTGAGCGTCGGCCTCGTGCAGCTCGTCCAGCTTGAACCTGTCGCCCTCCTCCCCGCGGCTGATCGCAAGCGCCCAGCCTCCGTGCTTGAAGTCCTCAGAGCCGCCGGGATCCTCCATGACTCCGTCGAGTGAGACGAACTCCGTTACGACGATCCTGCCCACGCGTGCCCATCTTACGATCAGATTCGCTCGCGCTTCACGAGCCGAGTCGAAGCTTTAAGGTTGCCGCAATCGACTGAGGGAGGCCGGGATGGCTCTAGCGCGTGTTGTGTCGTTCGAGGGCGTCAGCAAGGACCGCATGGACGAGATGAATCGCGAAATCGAGCAAGGCGAGCGGCCTGCCGACATCCCGGCGTCCGAGATCGTCGTTCTCCACGATCCCGACACCGACAAGTCGCTCGTGGTCCTCTTCTTCGAGAACGAGGACGACTACCGGCGAGGCGACGAGACGCTCAACGCGATGCCGGCGAGCGACACGCCGGGTCAGCGGACGTCGGTCACGAAGTACAACGTCGCCATGCGGATGAGCGACTAGCGGTCCACACGGGCCGAGGCGAAAGGAGGCTTCGATGGCTGGTGTAGAAGTGCGCGGGTTCGACGCGCCCGACGAGACGCGGACGCCGGACAAGACCAAGATCGACATGGTAAGGATGGGTGGGACGACCGTTGCCCGAATGACGTTCGAGCCGGGCTGGAGGTGGTCCGAGTGCGTGAAGCCGGTGGCCGGGACCGAGAGCTGCCAGGCCCGGCACCTCGGCGTACTCCAGTCAGGCAGGATGCACGTCGCTCACGAGGATGGCACGGAGCAGGACATCGGCCCGGGTGAGGCATACGCGATCGAGCCGGGTCACGATGCCTGGGTCGTCGGCGACGAGCGCCTCGTGAGCTTCGAGTTCGAGCCGAAGGCGGCCGAGGAGTACGGCAGGGGCTAGCTACTGCGTGTCCGAGCGGCCCGCCGGGGCAACCTCGGCGTCGAAGAGCCCTGCCTCGTGGGCGAGCACGACCGCCTGGACGCGGTCGCGCAGATCCAGCTTCTGGAGGATGTGCGTGATGTGCGTCTTCACGGTCGTTTCGCTGATGTAGAGCTCCTGGCCGATCTCGGCGTTCGACAGGCCGCGCGCGATCAGCCGGAAAACGTCCAGCTCGCGCTCGGTCAGCTCGTCGAGCTGCGCAGGTCGCTCGGGCCGCGGAACCCGTGAGAACTGCTCGATCACGCGCTTCGTGATCGCGGGAGAGAGAAGCGCTTCTCCGGAGGCGACGATGCGAATCGCGGCGAGCAGCTGCTCGGGCGGGTCGTCCTTCAGCACAAATCCGCTTGCCCCCGCGCGAAGCGCCTCTTAGACATACTCGTCCAGATCGAACGTCGTCAGGATGAGGATCCGCGCCTTGTCGTCCGCTGCGAGGATCCGGCGAGTCGCCTGCAGGCCGTCCATCTCGGGCATGCGAATGTCCATCAGCACGACCGATGGGTTGAAGCGCGCGGCCTTGTCGACCGCTTCGCGCCCGTCGCTCGCCTCGGCGACGGATCCCGGCCGCGGTTCGCCGCGGCCGGGATCGTCTGACGCGAACGATGAGTCTCGCCTACGCTCGCGGTCCAACCGGAGAGACCACCGTCCGACGAGAGGAGCGAAAGGTGAAGCAGATCACTCCATTCCTGTGGTTCGACAAGGAGGCGGAGGAGGCGGCGAACTTCTACGTCTCCGTGTTTCCGAACTCGAAGCTCGGCGCCATTGCCCGCTACGGAGAGGCCGGGCCCGGCGAGGCGGGCACGGTCATGACGGTTGATTTCGAGCTGAACGGCCAGCGGTTCGTCGCGTTGAACGGCGGCCCGGAGTTCAAGTTCACCGAGGCTGTCTCGTTCGTGATCAGCTGCGAGACCCAGGACGAGGTCGACGACTACTGGACAAAGCTCTCCGAGGGCGGGGAGGAGGGTCCGTGCGGCTGGCTCAAGGACAGGTACGGGCTGTCCTGGCAGGTCGTCCCCACCGTCCTGATCGAGCTCCTGAACGATCCCGATCGCGCGAAAGCGCAGCGCGTGATGAGCGCGATGCTGCAGATGGGCAAGATCGAGATCGAGCCGCTGCGGCGGGCCTACGAAGCCGAGGAGCAGCCGGCGGCCACTACTTGAAGATGTTGACCGCCCGGGCCGCGACGAGGAGGATCGTCACCGCCGAGATCGCCGATTCGGAGAGCATCAGTAGCTTCGCCCACCGCGTGAGCGGCATCGCGTCGGTGGGGCTGAACGCGATCGAGTTCGTGAACGAGACGTACATGTAGTCCCATAGCTCCGGCGTCCAGTGCGGCCGTGCGAGCTGCGGGTTCTCCATCTGCGGAAACTGGAAGTCCGGAAGCGGCGGGTTGGCGCCCACCCTGGTGACCGGCCCGCCGCGGTCGAAAGTCCAGAACCAGAGTCCGTAGGCGACGACGTTCGTCGCCCAGACCGTGACGGCCTTGAGCAGCAGCTGCGCCCCGCTCTTCTCCTGGCCGCGGACGAGCGAGGCGATCACGGCCACGACGAGCAAGGCGTTCGCAAGGCTCACGACGCCGAGGACCACGATTTCGACCGTGCGGCGAATCCCCAGCTGCACAAGGCGTCGGTGAGGCCGGCTCCAAGACAGCAGCACGAAGAGGACCGTTTCGGGCACGACCGGGATGAGCCAGACCCACCACGGGAAGTCCCAGGTCTTCCAGTCCTCCATGAGGCTGACGATCGCCAGGAGGAGCTGGATGGCGATGACAATCGCGAGCGCCGGCGACGCCTCCCAACGGGATTCGCGCTCTTCCTCCCGCAGCTCGTCTGCCGACATCGTGCGGATTTTGCGCCGCGCGACGCCTGCGCGCTAACCCGGTGAGCAGGAGTCGTCCGCCCCGGCCACGCCCGGCAGCTTGCCGAGGATCTCGGTGACGGACTCGATCTCCTCGTCCGCGAAGTGCTCTCCGAAGAGCGCGCGGATCGAGGCGTCGTGGCCCTTGGCGGCGGCATGGAGCTTCTCGCGGCCGGCCTCCGTCAACTGCGCATAGGTGACGCGCAGGTCGGTCGAGCACGCCGCGCGCTCCACGAACCCAGCCTCCTCGAGCCCCTGGAGCAGGCGTGTGATCCCCGACGGGGTGAGCATCAGGCTGCGCGCGAGCTCGACGCGCTTCATCTGTCCGCCCTCGGCGTGCGAGAGGACGAGAAGTGCCTCGTAGTCCTTGAGCGTGAGGCCGTGGCGTTCCTGAAGCACCGCGCTCAGCACGCGCGTCGTCGTCGCGTAGGCACGCAGGAGCCTCGTCCAGGCGCGGACGGCGGGGTCAACCTGTTGCTCAGTCAAAATTTGCGCCATCAAGGAATATCCGTTAGAGTGTTTGCGTACTCAATAGTACACCACGCAATGAAAGGAGCCAAATCTCCCATGAGCAGTCAGATCCTGATCATCGCCCCGGCCGGCACGTGGGCCCTCGACCCCGTTCACTCGAGCGTCGGCTTCGAGGTGCCGTACCTGGCCGGCACCTTCAAGGGCGAGTTCCACGACATCGGCGCTGGGCTTACCGTCGCGGACGAGCGCGCCTCGCTCGAGGGCTCGGCCGAGGTCGCCAGCGTCGACGTCAAGGACGAGAACCTCGCGGCGCATCTCCAGTCGCCGGACTTCTTCGACGCCGAGCGGTACCCCGAGCTGCGCTTCACCGCGGACGAGATCAGGCTCGACGGCGACGGCAACGTCTCGGTCGACGGCGAGCTGACGATCAAGGGCGTCACCAAGCCCGTCGCCGTGACCGGGACCGTGACCGCTCCGATCGCTGATGCGTGGGGGAACGATCGCATCGGCCTCAACCTCTCCGCCACCGTAGACCGCACCGACTTCGGCGTCAGCTGGAACAACCCCCTTCCGAGCGGCGAGCCCTCGCTGGCGAACGACGTCACCATCCTCGCCGACCTCCAGTTCGTGAAGGCGGGGAGCGGGACCGACTAATGACCCGCGTCCTGGGAATCTCCGGCAGCCTCCGCCGCGACTCGCACAACACGAGCCTGCTGCGCGCCGCGGCGGAGGCCGCCGGCCCGGACCTCGACCTCTACGAGGGGCTCAAGGACGTGCCCCCGTACGACGAGGACGACGACGTGCATCCGCGTCCTGCCGCCGTCGCGCGTCTCAACGCGGCGATCCAGGAGGCCGACGCGGTGCTCTTCTCGACGCCCGAGTACAACTCGTCGATTCCGGGGCAGCTGAAGAACGCCATCGACTGGATCTCGCGCCCGTTCGCGACGAACGCCCTCAGGAACAAGCCCGTCGCGGTCGTCGGCGCCAGCACCGGCGGCTTCGGCGCCGTCTGGGCGCAGGCCGAGCTCCGGAAGGTGCTCTCCGCGCTCGGCGCGCGGGTTCTCGACGTCGAGCTTCCGGTCCCGCACGCCCACACGCGTTTCGACCAGGGCGACCTCACCGACGACGAGGTTCGCACCGCGCTCACCGAGGTTCTGGAAACGCTCGCGGACGAGGTCCGGGAGCGCGAGGCAGCGAAGGCCGTCGCCTGATGCGCGTCGACGCGTCGGCAACGACGATCACGTGGCTTCCATTCGAGGCGCTCGACCGGCTCAAGGCCGTTCCGCTCGAGCTCGCCGTCGCGCACTACGACGAGCCGCCGCCGGAGGTCGTCCCTGACCTGGACGAGCTCCGACTGCGGGACGCGTTCCGCGAGGCGAACGAACTGACGGCGTGGATCGAGGTCGACGGCGGCGAGATCGTCGACTACGGCCAGAGCGGCCGGAGCCTCGCCGGCGAGGGCCCGGAGCTCGAGACCCGTCAGCTCTCCTTCGCGGCCGTCGAGTTTCCGGTCATCCAGCCCGAGCCGGAGCTCGGCGAGGGCTGGGCCCGCTTCACCCAAACGGTCGGCGGGCGCATCGGCCTTCCGGCACCGCGGCCGGTCGTCGGCCGGCCCTACTTCCACATCGGCGCCGTCTCCGCCTGGACGACGGTCGAGCTGCTGATTCGCGCCGACGGCACAAGTGAGTCCAGGCTCGTTGCCGCGAGCCCGTTCCCCCGGCACTCGCTCTACGGCGCCGATGGCGGCCTGCACGGTGTCTTCGGGGCGCTCGAGCTTGAGTTCGAAGAAGGGACGCCTTGGGGCGACGGCGAGACGCCGGCCTTTGCGGCCGCGGTCGAGTCGGCGCTCGAGCGCAGGTTGGCCGCGACGATCCTGCGCGCGGGCGCGAAGCTCGTCCGACGCCGTGTTCCGCGCGGCGAGGCGCTCGTCGAGCAGGGGCAGCCAGGTGACGAGCTCTTCGTGCTGCTCGATGGAGTGCTCGACGTCGACGTCGACGGCGAGATCGTCGCGCAGGTGGGTTCGGGAGCGATCCTGGGCGAGAAAGCGGTGCTGGGAGAGGGGCTCCGAACCGCGACCCTGCGCGCGGTCCGCTCGTCGCGGGTCGCGGTGATCCGTGGCAACGAGATCGGCAGGCCGCAGCTGGCCGAGATCTCGGCCTCGCGGGTGCGCTAGGTTTCCGCGCCGCATGGCGATCCCGCGCACGATCACGCTCGGCGACGTCGAGGTGCCGCGGATCGGGCTCGGCACGAACCGCCTGGCTCACACCGGGGAGAACGACACGTTCATACGCGAGGCCGTCGGAGCGGGCCTGCGCCACATCGATACGGCACACACGTACGTCCGCGGACAGAGCGAGACCACGATCGGCGAGGCGCTCCGGTCGCCCCGCGACGGAGTGGTCATCGCGACGAAAGGCGGCTGGGACTCCGGTCGGCCGGAGGCGATCCGCGAGCAGATCGAGGAGAGCCTGCGCCGGCTGCGGACAGATGCGATCGATCTCTACTACTTGCACCGGCCCGACCCCGAGACGCCGCTCGAGGAGAGCCTCGGGCCGATCAAGGAAGCCCGGGACGCCGGCAGGATCCGCCACGTCGGGCTTTCCTCGGTCAGCGCCGAGCAGATCGAACGGGGCCGGCAGGTCGTGCCTGTGGCCGCCGTCCAGAATCACTACAACCTCGCGGAGCGCAAGTGGGAGGACGTGGTCGACCACTGCGAGCGCGAGGGGATCGTTTTCGTTCCGTTCTTCCCGCTCCGCGGCGACCGCCCCGAGGTCGACGAGATCGCCAAGCGGCGCGGGCACTCGGCCGTACAGGTCAAGCTCGCCTGGCTGCTGCGGCGCTCGCCGGCGATGCTCCCCATCCCCGGCACGCGCTCGCTCGAGCACCTGCGCGAGAATCTCGACGCGCTCGAGATCGAGCTGAGCGACGCCGAGTTCGAGGCGCTGCGCTAGCCGGCTGCTGCGGGCAGCGAGCGGCGCGCGTCGTCCGAAGCGGCTGCGGCGGTCGCGACATCGCGCGGGTAGGTCCGCAGGCCCCTGAAAAGGAAGTAGGCGCTCGCCGCGAGCGGCAGGAGCATGACCGCGAACGTCCATTTCAGCCCGCTGTGACCGCCCCCAAAGACGTAGTCGGAGACGGCCCCGAAGAGGAGCGGCGCGAGTGCCTGTGCCGTCGTGCGAAGGAAGGTGCGCACGCCCTCGGCCCGGCCCCAGAGCAGCGGCACCATGATGTCGAGCCGGGCCGCGTCGAGCGGCGGGTTCTGCGCCGAGATCGCGAGCGCGGCGAAGATCAGGTAAGGCACGGCCGACAGCGCGCTGTGCGTGAAGATCGCTGGGATGAACAGGACGACGGCGCCCGCGGCCGCGATCGCGCTAACGATGATGCGGCCGTTCAGGTAGCCGCGGCTTAGCAGCGCGTCGCCGATCGAGCCGCCGGCGAGCACTCCCGCGATCGCGCCGGCTCCGACGACGAGCAGCAGCAGGTTGGCGAGCGCCTGGTTGATCCCGTACTGGTGCGTCGTGAACTCGACGCCGAACGTCTGAACGCCGGCGAGGAAGTAGTAGCCGAGCGCGCTGGCGAGGATGAGGACGACGTTGGTCCGGACCCGGAGGATGTAGCGCGTCGCCTCGAAGAACCCCATCCGCCTGGGGTCGGAGGTCAAGACGAGCTCCGGCTCGGGCTCGATCTGGCGCTCGCGGGCCAGCTGCTGCGCCGCGGTGCCGTGCGGATCATCCAGCGTCGTCTCCGCGCCATGGGGCGTGAGCGCGTCGCGGCCGCCGCGCGCCGGCTCCGGCAGCCGGATGACGAGCCAGGCGAGCACAAATGCCGGCAGGGCCAGGATCACGAGCGCCGCGCGCCACGACAGGGCGGCGATGTCGCCGGTGACCGCGAAGCCGACGCCGGCGCCGAGCAGCTCGCCGGCGAGGATGAAGCCGTAGATTCGGCCGCGCTCGGAGGCGGGAAAGTAGTCGCCGACGAGCGAGGCGACGAACGGCCCGGCGGCCGCGGTCACCGCCCCGAGCGCCAGCCGCGCGAGCAGGAGCTGCCCGAAGTCGGGCACGGTCGCGCTCCAGATCATCGCGATGCCCCAGAGCACGATCGCCAGGCCGAGGAACCAGGTGCGGCGCACGCGGTCCGCGAGCACCCCGAACGGGAGGCTGGCTGCGGCGGCGACGAGCGACGTGACCGACACGAGCAGGCCGATGTCCGTGTTGCTGATGTGCAGGGCGTGGCGGAGCTCGGTCGCCGATGCGCCGACGGTGGAGGCATCGGCGCTGCTGAGGGCCAGCAC
>JBKOUJ010000153.1:0-4826 GCA_046723355.1 Actinomycetota bacterium
GGTCTGCATCGGCGACTACAAGAAGTACTGCAAGTAGAACCTGCCGCGATGAAGGCGCCCCTCGGGGCGCCTTCATCGTGATAGAAACCCGCCCGTGAACGCGCCTGCCGCGCCGACGCTCGAGCTTCGCGGGATCTTCAAGAGCTTCGGGTCTGTGCAGGCGTTGCGCGACGCCGACTTCGAAGTGCGCGACGGAGAGGTCATGGCCCTCGTCGGCGACAATGGGGCGGGCAAATCGACGCTGATCAAGTGCGTCGCGGGGATCTATTCGATCGACGACGGCGAGATCTGGTTCGACGGCAGCGCGGTGACGATCCACGGCCCGAAGGACGCTGCGAAGCTCGGCATCGAGGTCGTATACCAGGATCTCGCCCTCTGCGACAACCTGGACGTCGTCCAGAACATGTACCTTGGGCGTGAGGTCCACGATCCGGTCTGGCGCCTTCGCGAGGCGCCGATGGAGCAACGGACCGCCGAGACGCTCCAGTCGCTCTCCGTCACCACGATCGGGTCGGTCCGCCAGCCCGTCGCAACGCTGTCCGGCGGCCAGCGTCAGTCGGTCGCGGTTGCGCGTGCAGTGTTGTGGAACAACCGCGTCGTCTTCCTCGACGAGCCGACAGCCGCGCTCGGCGTCGCGCAGACGCGGCAGGTGCTCGATCTCGTCAAGCGACTTGCCGACCAAGGGCTGGCCGTCGTTATCGTCTCCCACAACCTCAACGACGTCTTCGAAGTAGCGGACCGGATTACGGTGCTACGGCTCGGCCAGAACGTCGGCGTCTACGACAGGAATAAGACGACCCAACAGGAGATCGTGCAGGCAATCACGGCCGGCAGGCCGGTCAAGGCCGCATGAGCACAGCGGCGCCGGCCGAGGTCCAGGCCGCCGCGACCGAAGACCAGAGCTTCGGCGCGGTCCTCCGCGGCCGTTGGGAGGCGTTCAAGGGCGGGGACGTTGGCAGCGCGCCGGTGATCGTTGGGGTGATCGCGATCACGATCTTCTTCAGCGCGAAGACGGACATCTTCTTCAGCGCGGTCAACTTCCAGAACCTGATCGGCCAGATGGCTGGCTTGACGGTGATCGCGGTCGGCATCGTCTTCGTGCTGTTGATCGGCGAGATCGACCTCTCGGTCGGCTACCTGAGCGGCCTCTGCAGCGTCGCGGTCGCGGAGTTCCAACTCGCCGGCTCGAACCACGACTACCCCGGCTTGGTGGCAATCGCGATCGCGCTTGCCGTCGGGGCCGGTTACGGCGCCGTCCAGGGCTCGATCGTCGCCTTCATCGGCGTCCCCTCGTTCGTCGTCACGCTCGCCGGGCTCCTCATCGCGCAAGGCCTGATCATCGAAATCCTCGGAGTGCAGGGCGTGATCGGGATCCAGGACAAGCAGATCATCGACGTCAGCAACTACGTGCTCAGCAAGAACACGGGCTGGATCGTCGCGATCGTCTTCACGGTCGTGCTCGCAATCGCGACCTTCGGCGCATACGTGAGCCGCCGTCGTGCCGGCCTGCCGACGGGCAATATCATTTTCACCGTCCTGCGCGTCGTCTTCTTCGGCGGCCTGGCCTTCGCCGCAGTCGCCGTCTGCAACCACGCAGAGCCGCGCCCAGGCGTCCCGCTCGTGGGCCTGATCATCCTCTTCGTCGTGGTCGCCTTCTCGTATCTCGCAGGCCGGACGACCTTCGGCCGGCACGTCTACGCGGTCGGCGGCAACGCCGAGGCCGCACGCCGCGCCGGCATCAACGTGAAGCTGATCCGGATCGTCTGCTTCGTCATATCCGGCTCGCTCGCGGGCCTCGGCGGGATCATCCTCGCGTCACGGCTGAACTCCGTCGACCTCACCTTCGGCGGGGGGACGCTGCTGCTCGACTCGATCTCAGCAGCGGTGATCGGCGGCGTCAGCCTCTTCGGCGGCCGCGGTCGCGTCAGCGGAGCGCTCTACGGCGGTTTGATCATCGGCATGATCAGCAACGGCACCGACCTCGTCGGCTCCGCCGACTGGGTGAAATACGTGACCACGGGCGCGATCCTGCTCGCGGCGGTCACGCTTGACACGGTCGCACGGCGCCGCCAGGCCGCCGCCGGCGTGGTTTAGCTGCGACGCCGCCAGGCGGCCGCCGCGGGGCTAGCGCGCGATCGTGACCTTGCTCAGGCCTGCGGGCCGGTCGGGGTCCAGGCCCTTCGCCTGAGCGAGCGCCCCGGCGAACAGCTGACCCGGCACGACCGAGAGCAAGGGAGCGAGAAGCGGCGACGGCGCCTCGGGCACCGTGAGGAGGTACTGCGCGGCGCCGATCTCACCCGCCGCGCTGCCGCTTGCGACCACGGTCGCTCCGGCACTGCGGACCCGGTTCGCGCCCTCGATCACGGCGGGGAGGCTCTCGTCGTTCGATGCGATCGTCCAAACCGGAAAGAGGGAGTCGAGAGCGGCGACGGGGCCATGCGCGAGGTCGGTCGCCGTCAGCGGCTCGGCCGCGATCCGGCAGGTCTCAGTCAGTTTCAGCGCTACCTCCCGCGCGGTAGCGAACTCGAGGCCGCGGCCGATCGCGTACATCCTTCCGACATACGCGAAAGAGGTCGCGATCGGCCGTGCTGCGGCCTCGAGCCGGGTGAGGGAGGTGGAGATCAGGTCCGCGGTGTTTCGTAGGTCATCGGCAACCTCGGCGCCCCGCCCGGCGATGCCTCCAGCAAGGAGCGCCAGCGCCGCAAGCTGGTTCAGGTAGGTCTTCGTCGCGGCGACCGCGTTCTCGGGACCGGCTGCCAGCGGCAGGACCGCGTCGGCGGCCTCGCCCAACTCCGCCGCGGGCTCGTTCGTGACCGCGACCGTGAAGGCGCCGAGCTCCTGCGCGCTCCGCACATAATCGATCACGTCGGGCGTCCTGCCCGACTGCGAGAGCGCAACCACGACCGAGGCCGAAAAATCGAGCTCCGCCTCGTAGTAGACGCTGAGCGAGATCGAATCGCGGACGGCGGTGATGCGCGGCAGGAGACCGAAGGCGTAGACGCCGTAGGTCGCGGCGTTGTCGGACGACCCGTGGCCGACGAGCCGGATCAGCGAAGGACGGCGGTCGGAGATCGTCCGGGCGATCTCACCGTACTCCGCCTCATGCTCGAGCATGCGGCGCAGGGCCTCCGGCTGTTCCCGAATCTCGGCGAAGAAGAGCTCGCCCGGCCGATCCGGGGGCGCCGCCGGGGCGGCGCTAGGCGACGACACGAGCCTCTCCGCCGATCAGGACGCGCTCGATCTCGAGGTTGTCGTCGAGGACGAGCAGGTCGGCCGGCAGCCCGACGTCCAGCCAGCCGGCGACCCGCTCCGAGATCACGCTCGCGGGAACCGCGGTCGCCGCGGTCAGGGCATCCTCGAGCGGCGCGCCGAGGTCGTGGAGGTTTCGAACCGCCTCGATCATCGTAAGCAGCGAGCCGGCGAGCACGCCGTCCCGCCCACGGGCGACGCCATCCCGAATGGAGACCTCGAAGCCGCCGAGGCTCGAGGTGCCGTCGCTTCCGGTGACGCCGGCACTCGAGATCGCGTCCGTCACGAGCGCGACTCGCCCGGCTGCGGCACGCCAGACGACCTTGGCCGTCTCGCCCGCGAGATGGATTCCGTCGACGATCACCTGGACGACGACGTCCTCCCGGGCGAGCGCCGCTCCCACGAGCCCGGGGTCGCGATGACGCAGCGGCCTCATGGCATTGAAGAGATGGGTGACCGTCCGGATCCCGCGGTCGAACGCCCGGTCCCCCTCCGCCGCGGTCGCGTCCGTGTGCCCGGCCGAGACCGCGATCCGGCGGAGGTGAAGGAGGTCGACGAGCGCCTCGGCGCCGGGGAGCTCGGGGGCGAGCGTCACGAGCCGGACGGGGCCGGCGTCGATAAGGCGCTGGAGCAGGTCCGGGTCAGGATCACGGCGGTAGGCCGGCGGGTGGGTGCCGAGCCTGGCCGGCGACAGGAAGGGCCCCTCGAGATGGACGCCGAGGACCCGAGGCCCGTCGGCCGCAATCGGAAGCTCGCTCAACGCGGTGAGGATCTGCTCCTCCGGCGCGGTGATGAACGTCGGGAGGTAGGCCGTCACGCCGGTCTCGAGCAGAGCGTCTCCCGCCCGGCGAAAGCCGTCGGCGTCGGCCTCGAGCAGATCGACCCCGCCGAACCCGTTCACCTGTAGATCGACGAATCCGGGCGTGGCGATTCCGCGCCCGCGTCCGTTCGGTGACCCAAGCCCGTACGCGGTCACGACGCCGTCGGCGACCTCGACGTCACCTGGGATAAGCCGTCGGCCGACGAGCGCAGCCTCGACGCCGAGTCTCATTGGAGCGCTCTCCGGATGTTGCCCCCGGCTCGTTCCAGTTGCGCGCGAGCGGTCTCGGCGTCGACGTCGCCGAGCAACGAGACGATCGCGACCTTCGCATCGCCCCCCGCCGCGGCCAGCGCCGCCTCGACGGCATCGTCGTGCGCGCGGGTGGCGAGGGTCACCGCCCGGCGGGCGCGCGCCCTGAGCTTCTCGTTCGTGGAGGCCACGTCGACCATCAGGTCGCCGTAGGTCTTCCCCAGGCGGATCATCGAGAGAGTAGAGATCGAGTTCAGCACCAGCTTCTGCGCCGTGCCGGCCTTGAGACGCGTCGATCCTGCGACGACCTCTGGGCCGACGACGACCGAGACCTCGTGCTCGGCGATGCGCGCCAGCTCGGAGTCTGGAACTGAGACGACGCAGACGGTCAGGGCCCCCGCGGCCGCGGCCGCGTCGAGCGCGCCGACGACGAACGGCGTCCGCCCGCTGGCGCTGACGCCGACGACGGCGTCGCCGCGCGCGATGCCGAGAGCGCGCACCGCGTCCG
>JBKOUJ010000019.1:0-13966 GCA_046723355.1 Actinomycetota bacterium
AGGGTCCATTTAGCCGAGAGAGGGAAGTACGTGTTCGAACGTTTCACCGAACGAGCCCGCCAAGTAGTCGTCCTCGCCCAGGACGAGGCGCGCGCGCTCAAGCACAACTACATCGGCACCGAGCACATCCTGCTGGGCCTGTTGCGCGAGGAGGAGGGGCTCGCGGCCCGTGTCCTCGAGTCGCTCGACATCACCGTCGAGGAGGTGCGCGCGCAGGTCGCCCGGATCGTCGGCCAGGGGGACGAGGTCACGACCGGACAGATTCCGTTCACCCCGCGCGCGAAGAAGGTCCTCGAGCTCGCGCTCCGCGAAGCGTTGAGCCTCGGCCACAACTACATCGGCACCGAGCACATCCTGCTCGGGCTCGTGCGCGAGAACGAGGGCGTCGCCGCACGGATCCTCCTCGACTTCGACGCCGACGCCGAGAAGATTCGCAACGAGATCATCCGCATGCTCTCCGGCCCCGGCCGGCGCCAGCAGGGCGGTCCCGGTGGCGGTCCCGGCGAGAAGTCGAAGAGCTCCAAGCTCCTCGACCAGTTCGGCCGCAACCTGACGAAGCTCGCCGCCGAGGCGAAGCTCGACCCGGTCGTCGGCCGCCAGACCGAGATCGAACGTGTGATGCAGATCCTCTCGCGGCGCACGAAGAACAACCCGGTCCTGATCGGTGAGCCGGGCGTTGGCAAGACCGCCGTCGTCGAAGGGCTGGCCGCGCGCATCTCGGGCAACGAAGTGCCCGAGCTGCTCAAGGGGAAGCAGATCTACACGCTCGACCTCGCGGCGCTCGTGGCCGGCTCGAAGTACCGCGGCGAGTTCGAAGAGCGCCTCAAGAAGGTGATGAAGGAAATCACCCAGCGCGGCGACATCATCCTGTTCATCGACGAGCTCCACAACCTCGTTGGCGCTGGCGCCGCCGAGGGCGCGATCGATGCCGCTTCGATCCTGAAGCCGGCGCTCGCGCGCGGCGAGCTGCAGACGATCGGCGCGACGACGCTCGACGAGTACCGCAAATACCTCGAGCGCGACGCCGCGCTCGAGCGGCGCTTCCAGCAGAT
Organism: Actinomycetota bacterium; assembly: GCA_046723355.1. Taxonomy (GTDB): domain Bacteria; phylum Actinomycetota; class Thermoleophilia; order Gaiellales; family Gaiellaceae; genus 13-2-20CM-68-14. Next base: position 1,053 of record JBKOUJ010000019.1, read on the forward strand.
CCGTGTCGACGAGCCGTCCGTGGACGACACCGTCCAGATCCTGCGGGGCTTGCGAGACCGTTACGAGGCGCACCATCGCTGCAAGATCACCGATGAGGCTCTTCGCGCCTCGGCGACGCTCGCCGACCGCTACATCCAGGACCGCCACCTGCCCGACAAGGCGATCGACCTGATCGACGAGGCGGCCTCGCGCATGCGGATCAAGACGATGAGCGCCCCGCCGCGCTACCGCGAGCTCGAGGACGAGATCGAGAAGGTCCGCAAGGACAAGGAAGACGCAATCGAGGCGCAGGAGTTCGAGAAGGCAGCGTCGCTGCGCGACAAGGAGCGCAAGCTGACGCAGAAGAAGCGGGAGCTCGAGGAGGACTGGCGCAACTCGGAGGGCCAGGAGGAGCAGCCCGAGATCGGCGAAGAGGAGATCGCCGACATCGTCTCGATGTGGACTGGCATCCCGGTCTTCAAGCTGACCGAGGCCGAGTCGCAGAAGTTGATCCGGATGGAGGACGAGCTCCACAAGCGCGTGATCGGCCAGGAGGAGGCAATCGTCGCCGTCTCCAAGTCGATCCGCCGCGCCCGCGCGGGCATCAAGGACCCGAAGCGCCCGACCGGTTCCTTCATCTTCCTCGGGCCCTCAGGCGTGGGGAAGACCGAGCTGGCACGGACGCTCGCCGAGTTCCTGTTCGGCGACGAGGACGCGATGATCCAGGTCGACATGTCGGAGTACATGGAGAAGCACTCCGTGTCCCGGCTCGTCGGCTCTCCGCCCGGCTACATCGGCTACGACGAAGGCGGCCAGCTCACCGAGGCCGTGCGGCGCAAGCCGTACTCGGTCGTCCTGCTCGACGAGATCGAGAAGGCGCATCCGGACGTGTTCAACATCCTGCTTCAGATCCTCGAGGACGGGCGCCTGACCGACGCACAGGGCCGCAAGGTCGACTTCCGGAACACGATCGTGATCATGACCTCGAACATCGGGGCGGGCACGATCTCGAAGAACCAGACGCTCGGCTTCTCGATCGGCGACGAGACCGGCCTTTCCTACGAGGACATGAAGGACCGGATCATGGGCGAGCTCAAGAAGGTCTTCCGCCCGGAGCTGCTCAACCGCATCGACGAGGTGATCGTCTTCCACAAGCTGACGAAGGACGAGATCATGACGATCGTCGACCTGGTGCTCCGCCGCCTGCGCGAGCAGATGGGCGAGCACGAGGTCGCGATCGAGCTCACCGGCGAGGCCAAGGAGCTGCTCGTCGAGAAGGGCTACGACCCGGCGATGGGGGCCAGGCCGCTGCGCCGCGCGATCCAGCGTTACATCGAGGACCCGCTCGCGGACTTCGTGCTCGGCCGGTCGCTTGAGCCCGGCTCGACGATCCTGGTGGAGCGGAAGGACGAGGACGCGGTCGACATCACGGTGATTCCCGGCGAGATCACGCCGGAGAAGGTCACGGTTCCGCCGGAGGAGCCGGAAGGCTCAGCCGGCGAGGACGACCACTCGGACGACGAGGAATAACGAAACGGCGGCCTGAGGCCGCCGTTTCGCTTCCCTGGGGGAGGGGCCTGGGAAGGTCGCGTACTAACCCCGCACGTAAAGGAAGTTGCCGACCCCGAACGAGCCGTGGCGGTAGTCGCCGCTCCTCGAGTGCCAGCCGTCATGGACGAGCCGCAGGTCGCTTGGGCCCCCGGCCCGCGAGACCTTGACGCAGCCGTTCGAGTGGTAGTCGTAGTCGCCCTCCCAGCAGTACGGATCGTCGTAGGCGGTCGGGCAGTACTGGCCTTGCGCGGCGGTCTCCTCCGAGTGGATGAAGAGCTCACTGCGCCACGTCCCGTTCCAACAGGGCTTGTTGGAGAGGTAGAAGACTCGGCCCTTGATCGTCCCGTCGTAGTTGTTCCAGTGGCCCCACAGGTCGTACCAGCCCGTCGGCAGCCACCCGTGCGCGACCCAGCAGGCGTCGGTCGAGGTGCCGGACCCGGCGCGCCAGGTCTGGGTCGTGACGAAGCCGCCGCCGTAATCCGTCGCGATCGTCAGAGGCGACCAGAGATTCGACTGGCGGGTGAATTCGAACCAGGTTCGGTACGCGGACGCGTTCGCCGGGATGGCCAACGTCGCCGCAACCAGGACGGCTGCAATTGCGCCTCCCACCTTCATCACTGACCTCCTTCCTCGGCGGCGGTGGCGTCGACCTGGCGCAGCCAGTCTTTGGCCGGCGCGGCGTCGGTTCGCTCGCACGTCCTGACGACCCGGTCGCATTCCAGAAGAAACGACACGCCGCCACTGCCGTCCGCCGGCGGTACGTCCGCGCTGGCGGTGATCTCGTTGCCGGAGTGGTCGACGAAGCGCGGCTCCTGCACGCCGGCCGGGAACTGCGCCTGGTCCAGACTGAGCACCTGCTCGAGCGTCACCGAGTGCGGACCAACCTGGAAGACGGCGAGCCCGGCGTTCGCCGGCGCGACGATATGGTCGCCCACCCATGAGCCCGAATACGCGATCCAGCGCAACGAGGGCGTCGCGGTCGTCACGTCGAGCCACGATTGTTCGCGGCCGGTCGCGATATCGACGACGCGCACGCTCGTCGCGTCCTCGCTGAGGACGGCGACCCGGGCGGCGTCCGGGCTGACCGCGATCGCGGTCCCCTCGGCTAGGGAGCGGATCTTGCCCGGCGCGTCGGCGACAAGCAGCTCCGTCTTCTCGCCCAGGCCGATCCGGTAGAAGAGCAGCCGGTCGCCGGCCCACGCATAGGCGACGTAATGCGCCGGAGCGTCCGCCCAGGAGACGTCGCGGCCGTGGACGCTCGTCCGCACGACGACCTGCCCGTTGTACGTCGGACTTGCCCGGAAGACGGGATCGACGCCCTGCACGAACGCAATCGCTCCGTCGTGGCGCCACGCGGCCGAGTAAGCGCCGCGCGCGAGCACGAAGTCCTTGCCCTGGTCGTCGTGGATGCGCAGCGACGGCACGCCGAGCGCGGAACCCTCCTCTATCCCCTGCGCCGAGAACGACCGATCAGCATCGACGGCCCTCAGCTGTTGCCACGTGTTGTAAGCAATGAGCTTGCCGTCGCTCGAGCGAACCGCCACCGGCGAGAGCGGCCCCATCATCGACCCTGAGACCGAGGCGCCGAGCTCGCTGCGGGCGCCCTTCTCGTCCACCAACGTCGAGCCTCGGACGACCGCTCCCGGCGGCTTCTTCAGGCCGACACGGATGGTGAGCGGCCCCGTTCTCGGCACCGCGCCGTGGGCTCCGAAGACGCCGAAGCCGACCACGGCCGCGACACCGCCGGCGAGGATCGCCGCGCCGACGACGGCAGTACGTGCTTCGAAAATCGGTTTCATGCAGCCTCCTTTGTCGACGTCTTCGACGGTACGCGCGGCGGAGGACGGATCGAGTTGTCTGTACAGAAAACGACACAGAGTTGACACGGAGCCGTTGCGAACGGCGTCTGACCTCCCGCCTACACTCGCCGTCGTGGCCAAGGCGGCTCTCCAACACGCGTGCACCGAATGCGGCTACAGCGCCGGCCGGTGGTTCGGCAAGTGCCCCGGCTGCGGGGCGTTCGGGACACTCGTCGAGGAAAAGGCCGCGACCGGCGCTGGCGCCCCGGCGAAGCCTTTGCTGCGGCTGGTGGACGTCCAGGCCGACGAGGCCGAGCGGATCCCGACCGGCGTACCCGAGCTCGATCGCGTGCTCGGCGGCGGCCTCGTCCCCGCGTCGCTAGTCCTCGTCGGCGGCGAGCCGGGCGTCGGTAAGTCGACGTTGCTGCTTTCGGCGCTCGCCTCCATCTCTAAGGAACGCCGTGCCCTGCTCGTCACGGGCGAGGAGTCCACGGCGCAGGTGAAGCTTCGCGCTGCCCGCCTCGGAGGAGCGGAGAAGGTCGAGATCCTCGCTGAGACCGAGCTCGAGACCGTCTGCGCGACCCTGGAGAGCGAGCGGCCGGATGTGTGCGTGATCGATTCGGTGCAGACCCTGTACTCGCCGGAGATCGGCTCGGCGCCCGGATCCGTGGCCCAAGTCCGCGAAGCCGCCGCGCGGCTCCTCCGAGTGGCGAAGGAGGCGAAGGTCGCCACCTTCCTGGTCGGCCACGTTACGAAGGACGGCACCGTCGCCGGCCCGCGCGTGCTCGAGCACCTGGTCGACTGTGTGCTCCAATTCGAGGGCGACCGCTACCACGCGCACCGCGTCCTTCGGGCGACGAAGAACCGGTTCGGCTCGACGAACGAGCTCGGCCTCTTCGAAATGACCGGCGCCGGTCTCGTCGGCGTGCCTGAGCCGTCCGAGCTCTTCGGTCGCGGCGCGGAAGGCGAGGTCGGCGCCGCCGTCGCCTGTGCCCTCGAAGGGACGCGCCCGATCCTGCTCGAGATCCAGGCTCTGGTCGCGCCCACGGACCTGGCGATGCCGCGTCGGGTCGCGACCGGCGTCGACCCAAAGCGCCTCGCGATGATCGTCGCCGTCCTCTCTCGCCACGCCCGCGTCGCGCTCGGCGCAGCCGATGTCTTCGTGAACGTCGCAGGGGGCGTGCGAATCGACGAGCCGGGCGCCGACCTCGCCGTCGCGCTTGCGATCGCGTCGGCCGCCCGTGGCGTCCCGGTCAAGCTCGGCACGGCCGCCTTCGGCGAGATCGGCCTGACCGGCCGGCTTCGCCCCGCGACCCAGGCCGAGCGGCGTCTCGAGGAGTGCGCCAGGCTCGGGCTTCGGCAGGTTGTCGCTCCTGTCGATACTCCTAGTGTCAAACTAGGCGTTCTCGAAGCGGAGACGGTACGCAGCGCAATACGGGCGGGGCTCGATGGCGACGGATCCGAGGGCGGATAGACAGGGACGAAGGCCGGCCGCGCCGCTCGGCTTTCCACGCAGCGCTGCGGAGCTCGATCCCCGTATAGACCCGACCTTGCTCACGGCGATCTCGCGGGTCGCCCCGGGGACGCCGCTGCGGCAGGGCATCGACGACATCATTCGGGCGCGCGAAGGCGCCCTCATCGTGATCGGGGAACCCTCGGAGCTCGCTTTCCTCTTCTCCGGAGGCATCCGGCTCGACCAGTCCTTCACCGCTCAGCTCCTCTACGAGCTGGCCAAGATGGACGGTGCGATCATCGTCAACTCGCCGATCGCGAAGATCACGCACGCGAATGTCCAGCTGATGCCGGACCCGACGATCCCATCCAATGAGACGGGGACGAGGCACCGCACCGCGGAGCGCGTCGCACGCCAGACGAAGGCGCTTGTGATCTCGATCTCGCAACAGCGCGAGACCGTCACCGTCTTCATCGGGAGGCACCGCTACCAGCTCGACCCGATCGCTGACGTGCTCGCGAAGACGAACCAGGCGCTTGCGACGCTCGAGACCTACCGCCAGCGGCTCGACCAGGTGCTCACCCGCCTCACTGCCCTCGAGTTCCAGAACGCGGTGATGCTCGACGACGTCCTTGTCGTGTTGCAGCGTGCGGAGCTGACGACTCGCATGGCCGACTACATCGAACGCGCGTGCACGGAGCTCGGCTCCGAGGGACGCCTGATCCGCATGCAGCTCGAGGAGCACGTCAGCGAGGTGCCGGCGGAGAAGGCCGCGATCGTCTACGACTACCACGCGGACGGGGGAGCCGAGCGGGTCGCCGAGGGCCTGCAAGCGCTCGCCGAGCTCCCGTATCAGGACTTGCTCGAGTTCGAGCTCCTGGCGGTCTTGGGCTACCCGGCGACGACGAACCCGCTCGACTACTCCGTCGTGCCGCGCGGCTACCGCGTGCTCAGCCACATTCCACGGCTGCCGGAGAACGTCATCCAGCGTCTCGTCGGCGAGCTCGGCGGGCTCGAGGGAATCGTGCGCGCGTCACAACGGGACCTGGAATCCGTCGACGGCGTCGGCACGGTTCGCGCCCGCGAGATCCGTGAGGGGCTCCGCCGCCTGCAGGAGCACAATCTCCTCGACCGGTACCTCCAACTCTAAGCTGCGCTCACTGGCAACAGGAGTCCGCTCTGAGCAGGGCTTTTATGGTCGGGAGTCGAAAATCCCTGGAAATACTGGGCTTTTCGAGTCGGTTTTTGGTATCCTGAAGGTCGTCGCCGACGGGGTGCAGTCCCGTCGGCGTTCTGGCGATGTAAGCGACGAAAGGGGAGGCTCGGCTTGTACAAGGTCGGCGACAAGGTGGTGTATCCGCACCACGGTGCAGGTACCGTCGTGAAGAAGGAGTCCCGCACAGTGCTCGGTCAGAAGCGGGAATACCTGACGATCAAGATTCTGCACAACGACATGACGGTGAACGTCCCGACCGAGAACGCCGACGCCGTCGGGCTCCGCAAGGTGATCGACGAGCAGATGGTCGCGAAGGTGATGAAGGCGCTCACGGGCAACGGCACCCAGATGCCGAAGAACTGGAACCGCCGCTTCAAGCACAATCGCGACAAGATGAAGACGGGCGACATCTTCGAGCTCGCCGAGGTCGTGAGGAACCTGTCCCTGCGCGACCACGAGAAGGGTCTTTCGACCGGCGAGAAGCAGATGTTCGTGAAGGCGAAGAAGATTCTCGCCAGCGAGCTCATGTACGCCAAGGACATGGACGAGGACGAGGCGGCCGATTGGCTCGACGGCGTTCTCGCCAACGGCGGCTCGAAGAAGAAGACGAAGGTCGCGGCGACCGCGTAGACGCCGGGTAGTCCAAGGCGTCGCTTGCGATGCCGCTTAGAAGGATGTGGCGGCTTTGCCGACGCGTCCGTCTCAACCCGGTGCTTGGATACGCGACGTGAGCTCTTTGAACGTTTTCCGCTGAATGGCGGTCTGGGCGGTTCTCGCGGCGGCGGGCCGCGGGGAGCGGCTGGGTGAGGACCGTCCGAAGGCCTTCGCCAAGCTCGGTGACCGGCCGCTGCTGGCCGAGAGCCTCGAGCGGCTCGAAGCTTCACGCTGGGTCGACGCGATCGTGATCGTGGCGCCGCCCGGCTGGGAGGAGCCGGCGATTCTCCTTGCGGAGGAGCTCGCCTGCTCGAAGGTCGTCGCCTGCGTGTCCGGAGGCGAGACGCGGGCGGAGTCGGTTCGTGCGGGCGCGGCCGAGGTGGACGAGGACGCCGCGGTGATCGTCGTCCACGACGCCGCCCGTCCGGCGCTTCCCGAGGAGGTCCTGGAGCGCGTCCTGGCTGCGCTCAACGAAGGGTGGGAGGGAGCCGTGCCGGCGCTGCCGCTAGCCGACACGATCAAGCGTGTGCGCGACGGGCAGGTCATCGAGACGCTGCCTCGCGAGGAGCTGGCCGCCGCGCAGACGCCGCAGGCGTTCCTGGCCCCCGTGCTGCGCGAGGCCCTCGCAGGCGACCTCGCCGGCGCGACCGACTGCGCCGCCCTCGTCGAGACTCGAGGTGGGCGCGTGACGACCGTTCCCGGCGATCCGCGGCTCCTCAAGGTGACGGACACCGCGGATCTCGAGCTCGTGTCCGGCTGGCTGTGATCGCCGACTACCACATGCACCTGCGAGATCCCGACGGGCGCCTCGACTTCACGGTCGAGGGAGTCGAGCGCTTCGTCGAAACGGCCGTCGCGCGCGGTATCGACGAGATCGGGTTCACCGAGCACGTCTACTACTTCGAGCAGACGCGGCCGCTCTGGGACGAGCCCTGGATGCTCGAACGCTGCGCGTATGACATCGAGCCGTACGTCGACGCTGTGCTCGAGGCGAAGAGTCGCGGGCTGCCGGTGAAGCTCGGGCTCGAGGTCGACTACGCCGCCGGCAACGAGCACGAGACCGCAGAGGCGCTCGCGCCGTATCCCTGGGATTACCTGCTCGGATCGGTGCACTTCGTGGATGGCTTTCCCGTCGACCAGGAGCCTGGGCTCGTCGAGAAGCTCGGCCCGCACGAGGCCTGGCGGCGCTACTTCGTCTGGCTGCGGAATGCGGCCCGAAGCGGGCTGTTCGACTCTCTCTCGCATCCGGACCTCGCCAAGCACCACGGCCCGCGGCCTGATGCCGAGAGCGTCCAGTGGTTGCATGAGGAGACGGCTGACGCGATCGAGGCGGCAAGCGTCTGCATCGAGGTCTCGGCGGCCGGGCTGCACAAGCCGGTCGGTGAGCTCTACCCGGACGCGCACCTGCTCGATGCCTGTCGTGCGCGCGGCGTGCCGATCACGCTCGCGTCCGACGCGCACGAGCCAAAGAACGTGGGCCGCGACCTCGATCGCGCCGTGGAGCATGCGTGCGCGGCGGGCTACGACACCGTCACGGTCTTCGACCGGCGCGAGCGCAGGCAGGAGCCGCTCGGGTGAGCGACGTCCGCGTCGGGCTGGGGGTCGATGCGCACGCGTTTGCCGACGGGGTGCCGCTCGTCCTCGGCGGCGTCCGGATCGGCTCGCCGCGGGGCCTCGCCGGCCACTCCGACGGGGACGTGCTCGCGCACGCGTTGATCGACGCGCTACTAGGCGGCGCAGGGCTCGGCGACATCGGCTCGCTCTTTCCGCCCGGCGAGGCTGCCTGGGAAGGCGCCTCGTCGCTCGAGTTGCTGCGGCTGGCGGTGGCCGAGGTGCGCGAGGCCGGCTGGGAGCTCGTGAACGCCGACTGCATCCTGATCGGCGAGGAGCCGCGGATCGCGCCGCGGCGCGAGGAGATGCGGGAGCGGCTCGCCGAGGCGGCCGGCGTCGAGCCCGAGCGCGTCAATGTCCGGGCGACGACGACCGACCGGCTCGGTTTCCCTGGTCGCGGCGAGGGCCTCGCCGCTCAGGCCGTCGCCCTAGTGCGGCAGCGCGGCTGATCCCTCCGCGACGGACACGAGGCCGTCGCGCTCCAACGATTCGACCGCCTCGCGGTCGAGCTTTGCCAGCGGCGTCGGCGTCTCGGCGACGAGCCGCAACGTCGCCGCACGCCGCTGGCGGAACGAGCCCTCGAACCGCCCTTGCTTCCGCAACGGCTCGAAGCGGCGGTCTCGGGAGGGGCAGCACTGGGCGAGCGGGCAGACGCCGCAGCGCGGAATGCGGGCGACGCAGACGGTCGCGCCGAGGTCCATCAGCGCCTGTGCGCACTCGGCGTCGAACTCCTGCCCGGTACGCTCGCGCACCCGCGCGACGTTCGTGTCGACCGGCAGGACGTCTCGCTCGAGCGCGAAGCGGGCGACCGCGTCGGCCGTGTAGCGGCCGACGCCGGGGAGCTCGGTCAGGTCGTCGGGCCAGCCGTCTGCCGCGATCCGCGCCGCGGCCCGATGGAGGTTCAGCGCACGGCGGTTGTAGCCGAGACCCTGCCACTCGCGGATTGCTTCGGCGACAGGCGCGGCGGCAAACGCCTCGATCGTCGGCCATCGCTCCAGCCAGGCCTGATAGCGCGGCACGACGCGCTCGACCTGCGTCTGCTGCAGCATGACTTCGGAGACGAGGATCGCGTAGGGATCGCGCGTACGCCGCCAGGGGAGGTCGCGGCGGTTCGTCCGGTACCAGGCCAGAAGCTGCTCGCGCACGCCGGGGACAGTAACTTTCGGCCCGGAATGCGAAGAGTGCGCTTCGCCCCGAGCCCCACCGGTTCGCTTCACGTCGGCAATGCCCTCGGGGCCGTGGCGAACCGTGCCTTCGGCGATTGGATGCTGTTGCGGATCGACGACACCGACCCCGCCCGGAACCTTCCGGGCGGCGAGGAGGCGATCCTCGACGATCTCCGCTGGCTCGGGGTCGAGTGGGACGAGGGGCCCGTCCGTCAGAGCGAGCGCGGCACGCGTTACCGCGAGGCAGCCGAGAGCCTCGGCGATCGCTTCGACGGGATCACGCTCCTACGGGAGGACGGCACGGCGACGTATCACCTGGCGAGCGTCGTGGACGACGTCGACTTCGGGATCACGCACGTTATCCGCGGCAACGACCACCGGCCGAACGAGGACCTGCACCGGCGGCTGGCGACGGCGCTCGGCGCGACGGCGCCGGAGTACATCCACTACGGCCTCATTCTCGGCGAGGACGGTCGCAAGCTCTCGAAGCGGATGCCCGGCGCCACGGTCGCGTCGCTCCGCGACGAGGGCATCCCGGCCGCCGCAGTGCATCGCTACCTCGAGGAGCTCGGCCTGCCGAAGCACGACGTCCACTACGACCTGCCGCGGATCAGGCGGCTGGCTATCGAGGCGATCGCGGCGATGCCGGACGACGAGCTGGCCCGGGCAGCCGGCGCGACCGTGGAGCTCGCTCCGGTGCTGCGCGGCACCCGCGACCTGAACGAGGCGCGCGAGCTCGCGCGACAGGTGCTCGAGCCTTTGCCTGCGCAGCTTTCGACCGAGGCGCGGCCAACGCTCGAGCGCTTCAAGGAGCTTCGCGAGCGCGCGGCGAACGGCCTCGATCACGACGCCGCGCGCGAGCTCGTCCGGGAGCTCAAGGCCGTCGGCGGCGACCTGAAGACGCTGCGGCTGGCGCTGACCGGCCGGGACCGCGGGCCTGAGCTCGCCGCGCTGCTCGAGGCGCTTCCCAAGGATGAGACGCTGCGGAGAGTCGATGCGGCTCTTTGACACGTACACGCGCTCGCTCGTCGAGCTTCCGCCACCGCCCGGCCCGATCCGCATGTACTTCTGTGGCCCGACCGTCTATCAGCGCATCCACATCGGCAACGCGCGGCCGTTCGTGATCTCGCTGTGGCTCAAGCGCTGGCTGGAGGAAACGGGCTACCGCGTTCTCCTGGCTGAGAACATCACCGACATCAACGACAAGATCTATGCGGCGGCGCCCGGCCGCAGTGGCGAGCTCGCCGCGGCCGCCTCGCAGTGGTACGTCGACGACACCGGCCGGCTCGGGCTCGGGCGTCCCGACTACGAGCCGAAGGCGAGCGAGACGGTCCCGGAGATCCTCGACTTGATCGGGACGCTCATCGAGCGCGGACTCGCCTATCCGTCCGGCGGGGACGTCTACTTCCGGGTCGCCGCCTTCCCCGAGTACGGCCGTCTCTCGGGGCGCGACGAGGAGGACGCGCTCCACAACCCGTCCGAGGAGCCCGAGCGCGACGAGCTCAAGGAGGACCCGCGGGACTTCGCCCTCTGGAAGGCCCACAAGGAAGGCGAGGACACGGTGTGGGCGTCGCCGTGGGGGCCGGGCCGTCCCGGCTGGCACATCGAATGCTCGGCGATGGCGAGGAAGTACCTCGGGCGCGTGTTCGAGATCCACGGCGGGGGCAACGACCTGATCTTCCCGCACCACGAGAACGAGATCGCCCAATCGCGCGGGGCCGACGACGGATTCGCCCGGATGTGGATGCACAACGGGATGCTTCAGCTGACCGGAGAGAAGATGTCGAAGTCGCTCGGCAACATCGTCTCGCTCCACGATGCGATCGAGGAGTGGGGACGCGAGACGATCCTGCTCTACTTCATGACCGCCCAGTGGCGCAAGCCGATCGACTTCGACGACGACGTGCTCGCGCAGGCACGCGCGCAGACCGAGACCTTCCGCAACTTCTTCGTTGGACGGGACGCCGGCGTGGGGGAGATCCGCCGGGACGAGCTGGCGCGTGCGCTCGACGACGACTTCAACACGCCGGAGGCTCTCGCGGTCTTCCACGACTGGCGCGCGCGCGGTGAAGCGGCCTCACTGCGGTGGGGCCTCGAGATCTTCGGTCTCGGCGGCCTGGCCGAGCGCGTCGAAATCCCGCCCGACCTGGTCGTTCTGGCGGAGCGGCGCGAAGCGGCTAGAGCGAGCCGTGATTTCGAGGGGGCCGATCGGCTGCGCGAGGAAATCGAGCAGCAGGGCTGGGAGGTCCGAGACGTCCCGGACGGCTTCGAACTCGTCCCGAAGTGACCCGCGAGCTGATCTACGGGCGGCGCGCGGTCCGCGAGGCCATGCGCGGGCCGCGCGAGATCCTCGAGCTCTGGGTCACCGAGCGAGCGCTGAAGGCGGAGCCCTGGCTGAACGGAATGCGGCGCCAGGTCAAGCCCGAGCGGGAGCTCAGCGAAGCAGCCGGTAGCCGCGACCACCAGGGCGTGCTCGCTTGGGCAGAGCCGTTTCGCTACGCCGACGCCTACGAGCTCGCCGCCGTGGATTCGCCGCTGCTCGTCTGCCTCGACCAGGTGACCGATCCCCACAACCTGGGGGCGGTCGCCCGCACAGCGGAAGCGGCGGGCGCCACGGGCGTTGTCGTGCCGGCCCACAACTCCGCGCGGGTGACCCCGGCGGTAGTGCGCGCATCGGCCGGCGCGGTCGAGCATCTACCGGTAGCCGTCGTCAAGAACATGGCGCGGTACCTGTCGGAGGTGAAGGGGGCGCAACTCTGGGCCTGGGCCGCCGCGGGCGATGCCGAGAAGACCCTGTGGGAGGCCGATCTGACCGGCGGGATCGCGCTCGTGCTGGGTGCTGAAGGCAAGGGCGTGCGGCCCCTCGTTCGCCGCACGTGCGACGCCGCGGTCTCGATTCCGCTTCTCGGCGACGTCGAGTCGCTGAACGTGAGCGTCGCTGCCGGAGTCTTGCTCTACGAAGCCCGCAGGCAGCGCGGTGGCTGAGCCGACCCTCTACCTGTTCGACGGCTACAACGTTCTGCACGCTGGCGACTTCGCCGACCCACGGGAGCTTGTCGATCTGCTCGCGAGCTTCGTCGCTGTGAAGGGAGCACGGGGCGTGGTGGTCTTCGACGGCGCGGGCGAGGACCGGACCTACGGCCCGCTCGAGGTCCGGTACGCGCCGCATGCCGACGCCGTTCTCGAGCGTCTCGCGGCGGAGTTTCGCGCGACGGAGCAGGTCTGCCTTGTCTCCTCCGACTCGGCCGTCCGGGGAACCTCGGGCCAGGAGGTGGCGAAGCTGAGCTCGGCCGGCTTCGTCCGTGATCTCGCGTCGGAGAGCCATCAAGAAGGAAGGCCGCACAGATTGGGCGAGCGACTCGATCGGGCCACAAGGGACCGGTTGGAGCGGCTCAGGCGCAACCGGTCCGGTTAAAAGACGATAAACGCAAGGTCTTGTGTTTTCGTTGGGACCTTGCTACCGTCACCTCAACCTCAACATGAG
>JBKOUJ010000131.1:0-8084 GCA_046723355.1 Actinomycetota bacterium
CGACGACATCGAACGATGCGTCCGGAAGGCTCGTGCGCTCCGCGTTCTCCTCGAGAAACTCCACCCCAAGTCCGAACTCCTCGTTCATCCGGCGAGCGGTCGCGAGCTGAGCCGGCGTAATGTCGACGCCGATGACCCGCCGCGCGCCACGTCGCTTCAGCCAGGCCCCGAAGTAGCCCGTCCCGCAGCCCAGCTCGACGACGTCCTTGCCTTCGATGCTCGGCAGGACGCCCAGCTCGCGCTCGGGGATGCCGAACATGCCCCAGTTGATCTCGTCCTGGGCCCAGGCGTCGTGCGCTTTGGCGTCTGTGTACTCCGCGTTCGCGCGCGTCCAGCTCTCGCGGTTGACAGCGACGTAGTCGGGTTCAGCCATCCCCGAACCAGAGCGCGATCTCGCGTTGCGCAGACTCCGGCGAGTCCGAGCCGTGGACGAGGTTGTCGGGCATCGCCAGAGCGAGGTCGCCGCGGACGGTGCCGGGGGCCGCGTCCGTCGGGTTCGTCGCGCCCATGGTCGTCCGCACGACCGAGATCGCGGATTCGCCCTCGAGCACGAGGGCGAGTGTCGGGGCGGAGGTGATGAACTCGACAAGCTCGCCGAAAAACGGTTTCTCGCGGTGCTCGGCGTAGTGCTCGTCGGCGAGGGCACGGTCGACGGTCAAAAACTTCGCCGCGCGCACGTCGAGCCCGCGCCGCTCGAAGCGCGCCAGGATCTCGCCCGCGAGCTTCCGCTGCACGGCGTCGGGCTTGATCAGGACAAGCGTCGACTCAACGGCCAAGGCCGGTGAGTCTACTCAGCGCGCCGCCGCTCTCTCCGCGGGCGCGAGGACTCCAACCACTGCGTCTTGCCAAGTTGCGGCGACGCCGCGACCGGCGTCTCGCAGAAGGGGCAGACCTGCCAGAGCGCCTCCAGCGGCGCCTTGCAGTTGACGCAGGCCTGCTTCAACTTCGTCGTGCAGACCGGGCAGACGAGGAAGTTCGCCTCGACCTGCGCCCGGCAGACGGGACAGTGGAGGTTGCGCGTGGCGAGCCGGTCCTCCATGGCGCGAATCTCGAGCTCGCGCTCGCGCGCCTCCTCGAGGTACTCGGGCGGGCGCAGCAGCAGGTAGACGAGCGCGCCGATGAACGGCGGTATCAGCCCGATCAGGGTCGCCATGACGACCAGCCACGGATCTTCGATCCGGCGCCGCGCGTCCTTGTAGACCCAGACGGCGATCGCGATCCAGAAGACGAGGACGAGGAGGACGCCGACGTTCCGGACGATCGTCCACGTGCCCGAGCTGAAGAAGCCGAACGTGCTGGCGATGAGCTGGTCGTGTGCCACCTTCACGCTCCGGTCAGAGAAGGAGCTTCCCGACGAGATAACCCGCGCCGAACGCGAGCCCCACCACCAGCACGATCACGAGCAGGGCGACCGCGAAGACGCTCAGCCTCTCGCCGAATCCCGTCATCGTAAGGCTTCGGAGCGGCCGTAGAGGTCCCGGATGACGTACAGGGACCCTGTGACGAGGACGGCGCCGCCCGGTCCGGCGAGCTCGTGCGCGCGCTGAAGTGCGCTCGTGGCATCGGGTACGGATTCGACGTGGGCGAAAAACTCCCTCGCCGCGGCCGCCAGCGCAGCCGCCGGGAGCGACCGCTCGGTCCTCGCCTGCGTCGCGACGAAGCGTCGGCCGGCGGTGCGGAGCGTCGCGAGCATCGCCCGCGCGTCCTTGTCGGCGAGAACGGCAGCGCAGACGACGTAGTCGTTCGGCGGCAGCCGATCGACGAGCCAGGCGACGCCCGCAGGGTTGTGCGCGCCCGCGAAGACGTCCTCGCCACGGGCTTCGAAGCGCCCAGGTACGTCGACCTCGACGTCCCCGTCGAGCTCGCGGCCGAAGAACTGCTCCGCCGCGGCGCGGCCGACGTCCTCGGCATGGACGACGCGCCCCGCCGAGCGCTCCCGCGCCAGGCCTTCCCACTCGACCTCGCCGAGAACGACCGTCGATCCCTGTGCAACGACGGCGAGCTTCTCGCGCGCGATCTCCTCGCGCGTCTCGCCGAGCACCTCGGTGTGCTCCAGGGAGACGTTGGTGAGGACGACAACTCGCGCGTCGAGAACGTTGGTCGCGTCGAGCCGGCCCCCGAGACCGGCCTCGACGACCGCGACGTCGATCCCGGCGGCGGCGAACTCACAGAGTGCGGCCGCGGTCAGCGTCTCGAACTGCGTCGCGCCGACCCGCTCGGCGGCGGCGCGGACCCGGGCGATCGCACCGTCGAAGTCTGTGTCCTCGCCTCCGACCTGGATCCGCTCGCTCCAGCCGGTGACGTGCGGCGACGTGTACGCGCCGGCGAGCTGGCTTTCCCGCTCCAGGAAAGCCGCCGCCCGACGCGTTGCGGTCGACTTGCCGTTCGTTCCGACGACGTGGATCGCCGGGTAGGCGCGCTGCGGCTCGCCGAGCTCGGCCAGCAAGGCACGCATCCGCCCCAGCCCGAACTCCTCAGGCCAGGGCGATAGAGACTCGATCCACTCAGTTTGTGAGGGCATCGAGCTCGCGCCGGTACCTGGCGAGCTTCTCGCGCTCGGCCTCGACAACCTCGGGCGGCGCATTCTCGACGAACCGCTCATTGGCGAGCATCTTCTCCGCCCGCTCGACTTCCTTGCGGAGGCGGTCGATCTCGGCGGCCGCGCCCTCGCCGTCGGCCTTGATGCGGTCGGGCCTGACGACGGCCGTGAAGATCCTCTCCTCGTCGCCGGAGAGCGGGGTGAGGACACCGCTGCGACGGAAGCGCTCCGCCGCCTCCTGCAAGTCGCGCAGCGCCCCGGCCTCGGATTCGTCCCCGGCCTGCGGCCACGGGGCGACGATCAACCGCGCCTGCCGGTCGGGCAGGCTCGACCAGATCTCCTCGGTCACGTGGGGCATGACGGGATGAAGAAGCTTCAAGAGGCGCTCGAGGCTCGCCGCCGCGGTCGCGGTCGCATCCGCCTCGCCGGCATGGAGGCGGGGCTTGATCGCCTCGAGGTACCAGTCGCAGAAGTCGTCGAAGGTGAGGTGGTAGAGCTCCTGCACGAGGTGTGAGAAGTCGAACTCGTCGAGGTTCCGCTCGATCGTCCGCTGCGTCTGCGAGAGGCGGGCGAGGATCCAGCGCTCCTCCAGCGACGACGGCCGCTCCTCGACCTTGCCGATGCCCGCTTGCAGGATCAGCCGGCTCGCGTTCCAGAGCTTGTTGGCGAGCTTCCGGCCCTCGAGGATCGCGCCTTCCGAGAACGTGACGTCCTGCGACGAGGCCATCTTCAGCAGGCCGTAGCGGGCGGCGTCGGCCCCGTGAGCGTCGATGATCTCGACCGGGTTCATGCCCGTGCCGAGGCTCTTCGACATCCGGCCTCCCGCCGGCGCGTGGACGAGCGAGTGGATGACGACGTCCGCGAACGGCACGTCGTCCATAAGCTCGAGGCCGGTGAAGATCATCCGGTTTTCCCAAAGCCGGATGATGTCGCGCGCGGTCGTGTTCAGATCGCCCGGGTAGAAGGTGCGGAGGTCGGGCGTGTCGTCAGGCCAGCCGAGCGTGGCGAACGGCCAGAGCGCAGACGAGAACCAGGTGTCGAGCACATCCTCGCTCTGCGTCAGGTCGCGAGAGCCGCACTCGGCGCAGGCCTCCGGCTCGGTCTCGGCGACCGTGAGGTGGCCGTCGGGGCATTCCCAGACCGGCAGGCGATGGCCCCACCAGATCTGGCGCGAGATGTTCCAGTCGGGCGCCTCCTCGAGCGAGGCGACCGCGAAGCGATGCTGGGACTCGGGATGGAACTCGACGCGGCCCGAGCGCAGAGCCTCCAGCGCCGGCTCTTTGAGCTCGTCCATCCGGCACCACCACTGCAGAGAGATCCGCGGCTCGATCCGCGACTTGCAGCGGTCGCAGAGCGCGACCGTGTGTCGGTACGACTCGCGCTTCTCGAGCTGGTCGCGCTCGCCGAGCCAGTCGAGGACCCGCTCCTCGGCCTCCTCCTGCGTGAGGCCGGCGAGCGGGCCAGCCTCCTCGTTCATCCGGCCGTCCGGGCCGATCACCGTGATCTCGGGGAGCTCGTGGTCGCGTCCGATGTCGTAGTCCTTCGGATCGTGCCCCGGCGTGATCTTGAGCGCGCCGGTCCCGAAGTCGATCTCGACCCGCTCGTCCGCGATCACCGGCACCGAGCGCTCGACGAACGGCACGCTGAGGTGTTTGCCGACCACGTCGCGATAACGCTCGTCGTCGGGGTGCACCGCCACCGCGACGTCGGCGAGGATGGTCGCGGGGCGGGCAGTCGCGATCGTGATGTAGCCCTCGCCCTCCGCGAAGGGGTAGCGCACGTAGCTGAGCGCGTCGTCGACCTCGACATGGGCGAGCTCGAGATCCGAGAGCGAGGTGAGGTGGAACGGACACCAGTTGACGATCCGATTCGCGCGGTAGAGCCAGCCCTTCTTCCAGAGGTGGACGAAGAACCGCATCACGGCGCGGACGTAGGCGTCGTCCATCGTGAAGCGCTCGCGCCGGTAGTCGAGCGAGGCGCCGATGCGGCGGAACTGGATCATGATCTTGCCGCCGTATTCCCGCAGCCAGTCCCAGACGAGCGCCACGAAAGCCTCACGGCCGAGGTCCTGACGCGTCCTGCCCTGCTGGGCCAGGTGCTTCTCGACGGCGTTCTGCGTCGAGATGCCGGCATGGTCGTAGCCCGGCTGAAAGAGTACGTTGTAGCCCTGCATCCGGCGTGTGCGCACGATCGCGTCGGCGAGCGAGAGCTGGAGCGCATGGCCGAGGTGGAGGTCTCCAGTGACGTTCGGCGGCGGGTGCGCGATCGCGAAGCTCGGCCGGGGGTCGTCAGCCTCGGCGTTGTACAGGCCTTCGCTCTCCCACGTCTGCTGCCAGCGCTCCTCGACGCCGCGCGGGTCGTACAACGTGTCCATCAGAGCATCGTATTGCTGCCGACGTCTGGCGTCCGTGGGCGAATGACCGGTGTGGTCAGGCAGCGACTATGCGTCCAGTTTGCCTCGGCCAATCCAACGGCGCAAGCCGTTAGCGCCCGACCGCGTACCCCTGAGCGCCGCGCGGATTCGCTCCAGCCTTCAAGACGCCGTCACGTTCGCGCGCAGCCGCGCTCAGCCGGCCGAGCGACCACTCCTCACGCACGTTCACCGCGTGACCGCGATCTCTCAGCTCCGAGCGTACGGCGTCGCCGAAGCGTGACTCGACCTCGACCTCCTTCGGCCGGGCCTCGCGGGGGTAGAAGGAGCTGGGGAAATGGCTCGTATGGAACGCGGGCGCGTCGATCGCCTCCTGCAGGTCGAGGCCGAAGTGCACATGCGAGATGAAGAAGAGCAGCGACCATTGATCCTGCTGGTCGCCGCCCGGCGTGCCGAACGCGACGTACGGCTCCCCTTCGCGCAGCGCTAGCGTCGGCGACAGAGTCGTCCTCGGCCGCTTCCTCGGCTCGAGCGAGTTCGGGAGACCCTCCTCGAGCCAGAACATCTGCGCCCGCGTCCCCAGGCAGAACCCAAGCTCCGGGATCACGGGCGAGCCGTGCAGCCAGCCGCCGCTCGGGGTCGCGGAGACGAGGTTCCCTTGTGCGTCGGCGACGTCGAGATGGCAGGTGTCGCCGCTGCGCGAGACGCTCGACGCCATGGTCGGCTCGCCCACTCCCGGCGCGGGCGCGACGGCCGGCACCCCCGCCGGCAGGCGTGGCACGCGGCCGGCTACCGCTCCCGGCCGCAGCTCACCCGAGGCGGTCGGGCCGATGAGCGAGCGCCGTTCGTCGTTGTAGCTTGGGCTGAGGAGCCGCTTGAGCGGCACGTCGACGAAGTCGGGATCGCCGTACCAGGCCTCGCGGTCGGCGAACGCGAGCTTCGCACACTCGACGACCACGTGGACGAGCTCGGCGCTCTCACGCGCCGTCGAATCGAGGTCGAGGCCGGCGAGCAGCGCCAGCTGCTGCAGGAACACGGGTCCCTGCCCCCAAGCGCCCGTCTTGCAGACCTCGTAGCCGCGGTAGGCGAACGAGACCGGCGGCTCGAGCGTCGCCTGCCACGCGGCGAGGTCGTCCCCGCTCAGGACGCCCCGGTGCCGCCGGCCCGAGCTGTCCATGGCCTCTTCGCGTTCGACGAAGGCGGCGATCGCCTCGGCGACGAAGCCGGAGTAGAACCCCTCCCGGGCGGCCTCGATCTGGCCGTCTCGATCCGACGACTTCTGCTCCGCTTCGCGCACGATCCGCCGGTAGGTCTCGGCGAGCACGCGGTTGCGGAAGAGCTCCCCCGGCCGCGGCGCCGCGCCGCCGGGGAGGTAGACACCGGCGGATGCCGGCCACTCTTGCCGGAACAGATCCGCGACCAACTTGACCGTCGCGGTGATCCCCGGCACGACCGGGTAACCGTCCTCCGCGTATCCGATCGCGTACTTGCAGACGTCCGCGAGCGCGAGCGTCCCGAACTCTCGCAGCAGCAGCATCCACGCGCCGAAGGCGCCCGGAACGCACGCCGCGAGCAGCCCAGTGCCGGGAACGAGGTCGAGGTCCAGCGAGCGGAAGTGGGAGATCGTCGCAGCCTCCGGCGCCGTTCCCTGCCCGCACACGACGAGCGTCTCGTCACGCTCGGCGCTGTACAGCACGATCGGCACCTCGCCACCCGGCCCGTTCAGATGCGGCTCGACGATCTGCAGCGTCAGGCCGGTGGCGACCGCAGCGTCGAAGGCGTTGCCGCCCTCCTCGAGCACCGCCATTCCGACGGCCGAGGCGAGCCAGTGTGTCGAAGCGACCATCCCGAAGGTGCCGCGGAGCTCCGGCCTCGTCGTGAACATCAGGCGGCGCCCTCGACCGGGTCGACCAGCAGCGGCGCGGCTCCGCCGGGCTCGACGAGGTGGCAGGCGACGAAATGGCCGTGGCCGACGTCCCTGAGCCGCGGCTCCTCCTCGTGCGAGCGCGGCGCCGATTCCGGCTCGAGAGGGCAGCGCGTCCGGAACGGGCATCCCGACGGCGGAGTTATCGGGCTCGGGATGTCGCCTTCGAGCACGATCCGCTTCCGCCCGCGCTGCACGTCCGGATCGGGCGTCACGGCCGCCGAGAGCAGCGCCTGCGTGTACGGGTGCTTCGGGTGCGCGAACAGCTCCGCGCGCGAGGCCAGCTCGACGATCTTGCCGAGGTACATCACCGCGACCCGGTCGCAGAGAAACTCGACGGTGGCCAGGTCATGCGTGATGAAGAGGCAGGAGAAGCCCAGCTCGTCCTGCAGGTCCTGAAGCAGGTTGAGGATCGAGGCTTGCACCGAGACATCGAGCGCCGAAACCGGCTCGTCGGCAATCAGCAAGCTCGGCGAGACGCTCAGCGCCCGGGCGAGGCCGACCCGCTGCCGCTGACCGCCGGAGAGCTCGTGTGGATAGCGGTAGCGCAGCTCGGCGCGCAGGCCGACCCTGTCGAACAGTTCCTCGACGCGACGATCGAGCTCGCGGCCGCGCGCGATCCCGTGCATCCGGAGAGGCTCAGCGACGATCTGGCCGACCGTCAGCCGCGGGTTCAGCGACGAGTACGGATCCTGGAAGACGATGTGCATCTCGCGCCGGAGCGGCCGGAGCCGGCGGCGCGAGAGGCGGGTGATGTCTCGGCCCTTCAGCTTGATCGTCCCGGCCGTGGGGTCGACGAGGCGGACGATGCAGTTCGCGACCGTCGTCTTGCCGCTGCCGGACTCGCCGACGAGCCCGACCATCTCGCCGGGTTGAATCGTCAGGGAGACGCCGTCCACGGCATAGACCGTGCCGCCGTTCCGAGAAAAGGCACCCCCAACCTGGAAGTGCTTCTTGAGGTCGGCGATCTCCAGGACCGGTGCAGCTACCGTCGCCATTCGCCTCCCGGATGGAAGCAGGCGACGAGGTGCTCAGGCCCGACGCGCTCGAGGTCGGGAACGTGCGACCGCGTCAGGTCGTCGGCGCGCGGGCAGCGGTCGGCGAACGCGCAGTGGTCGAGCGGCTCCGACAGCGACGGGACGCGGCCGGGAATCTCCTGGAGGCGCACGCGGCCGTTGCCGCCCTCCTCGCCGAGCCGGGGAATCGCGTTGAGAAGCCCGATCGTGTACGGGTGCTGGGGATTGGCGAAC
>JBKOUJ010000041.1:0-1674 GCA_046723355.1 Actinomycetota bacterium
GAACTCGAAGGTCGGCATGCAGAAGAAAGAGGTCGAGACGGCGCTGGAGATGCTCGTCACCTACGAGGTGCCGAGCGACCGGGCCGTGCCGATGGCCGTCAACCGGGGCAACCCGGCAGTGCTCGCGGACGGCAAGTCGGAGTTCTCGCGCTCCGTGCGCGACCTCGCCAAGTCCCTCGTCACGGCACAGGCGGCGGCGAAGGAGCGGAAGAAGTTCCTGGCCGCGCTGGCGAGGACGTAGCGATGGGTCTCTCCGACCGCATCAAGACGAACACCAACGGATCGGCGGCCGCGCTCGAGCATCCCGGGCCGGCGCCGCTCGGCGAACCGGCTCCGGAGCAGCGGGCCCCCGTCGACCCCTACGCAGAGCTGAAGACGCGGATCCACCACGCGTGCATCGCGAAGCTCGGTCCACAGCTCTTTTCCCAGCAGTCGGACGAAGAGCTCTCCGAGAAGGTGCTCCGCGCGGTCACCGAGCAGCTCGCGCTCGACCGCACGCCGCTGACCCGCGAGGAGCGGCGGCAGATCACGAAGGAGATCAGCGACGACATCCTCGGCTACGGGCCGCTCGAGCCCTTCCTGCACGACGACTCCGTCACCGAGGTCATGGTCAACGGGCCGGACGCGATCTACATCGAGCGGGCCGGCAAGATCGTGCACACGGGCGCGAGCTTCCTCGACGACGCGCACCTGATGCGGATCATCGACAAGATCGTCTCCAGGGTCGGGCGCCGGGTCGACGAGGCCTCGCCGATGGTCGACGCCCGCTTGCCGGACGGCTCGCGCGTGAACGCCGTCATCCCGCCGCTCGCGCTGCGGGGGCCGACGCTGACGATCCGGAAATTCTCGCGCGATCCGTACACGATGAACGACCTGATCAACTTCGGGTCGATCACGCCGCAGGCCGCCCAGTTCCTGTCGGCCTGCGTGCACGGGAAGCTCAACATCCTCATCTCGGGCGGTACCGGCACCGGTAAGACGACGACCCTCAACGCGATGTCCGCGTTCATTCCGAACACGGAGCGGATCGTCACGATCGAGGACGCTGCCGAGCTCCAGCTCCAGCAGCAGCACGTGATCCCGCTCGAGTCCCGGCCGCCGAACATCGAGGGCCAGGGCGAAGTCCGGATCCGCGAGCTCGTCCGCAACTCCCTGCGCATGCGCCCGGACCGGATCATCGTGGGCGAGGTCCGCGGCGCGGAGACGCTCGACATGCTGCAGGCGATGAACACGGGCCACGAGGGCTCGCTGACGACGATCCACGCGAACACGCCGCGCGATGCGCTGTCGCGGCTCGAGACGCTGGTCATGACGGCCGGCGTCGAGCTGCCTCACCGCGCGATCCGCGAGCAGATCGCGAGCGCGTTCGACCTGCTCGTCCAGATCACGCGCCTGGTCGACGGCTCACGCCGGATCACCCACGTCTCCGAGGTGCTCGGCATGGAGTCGGACGTCGTCACGCTCCAGGACCTCTTCGTCGGGCGGCCGGTCGACGCGGGCGGTCTGCTGGGCCCGCTGACCTCGACGGGGCTGCAGCCGCACTTCCTCGAGAAGCTCGCGGCGAACGGGGTGCACTTGCAACCGGAGCTCTTCGCGTGAGGCTCGTCGGGCTCGCGCTCCTGCTGTTCGCGCTTCCGAGCGCGGCGCTCGCAGCCCCGGTGGACGTCGCCGGCG
>JBKOUJ010000064.1:0-15248 GCA_046723355.1 Actinomycetota bacterium
GTAAAAAAGCCTCCGACTCGCGCCAGAGGCCCCAGTGATCCGATTCAGTCGTATCCGAATCGCTTCTCTAGGGCTCCGTTCGTCGAGTTACAGGGACCTTGCTACGCCGCCTCGAGGGCAGCCGCGGAATGATAGCAGCACCCTGGCGGGAAGGTGTCAAACGCCGGAAACCCGCACGAACTGACGCTTTCCGGCCTGGATCAGGGTACCGCGAAGGCGCTCCGCCGGCAGCTCGATCTCGCGGACGGGTTCACCGTCGATTTTGACGCCTCCCTGCTCGATCACGCGCCGCCAGTGGCTGTTCGACTGCCCGAACTGGTCGCTCAGCAGTTGCGGCAGGTAGATGTTGCCGCCGTCGACGGACGCAACGGGAATCTCGGCGTCGTCCGGCACGCCGCCCTCGCGGACCACGCGCGTGAAGTAATCCTCGCCGCGCTTGGCGCCGTCCGCACCATGTGCGCGGTCGACGATGAAGCGCGCCAGCTCGAGCTTCGCCTCGAGCCGGTCGCCGTCAGGCGGCTCGCTCTCCATGACGAGCCGATACCACTGCGGAAGCAGCGAATCGGGGATCCGCATCGCCTTTCCGAATTGCTCCTCGGGCGCCTCGCGAAGGCCGATGTAGTTCCCACGGGACGCGCTCATTCCGTTCCCGTCCCAGCTGTCAAGATATTCGACCGTGAGCGCAACCTGCGGTTCGAGCCCGTATGCCTCCATCACCTCCCGGCCCATCAGGAGGTTGTAGAGCTGGTCGGTCCCCCCTAGCTCTACGTCAGCCTCTACGGCCACCGAGTCGTAGGCCTGCATCAGGGGGTAGAGGAGCTCCGAGATCGAGATCGGCTCCTTGGCTGCAAATCGCTTCGAGAAGTCGTCGCGCTCGAGCATGCGAGCGACCGTCGTCGTTCGGGTCAGCCGGAGGATCTCGGCGAAGTCCAGCTTGCCCAGCCATTCGCTGTTGAACCGAAGCTCCGTCCGGGCGGGGTCGATGATCGTCGACGCGTCGTCGAAGAACTTCTGCGCGTTTCGATCAATCTCCTCGGGATCGATCATCGGCCGCAGGGTCTTGCGGCCCGAGGGGTCTCCGATCCGCGTCGTGTAGTCGCCGACGATCAGGACGCCGGTGTGCCCCTCACGCTGGAACGCCGCCATCCGCTGAAGCGGTATTCCGTTGCCGAGCGTGACGTCGGGCGCGGTGACGTCGATGCCGAGCTTCACCCGCAGCGGGCGGCCGACGTCGAGCTTGCGTTCGAGCTCGCCGGCCGGCAGCACGTCAACGGCGTTCCGCGTGAGCTCCGAGAGCCCCATGCGGCGAGGTTACAATCCCGCGGTTCTGTCTCGCCGACGACGTTCCGCCGCGGCGCGGCCCAGGGGCCGGCGCCGGATCCGGAAGCTTCGCCTCTTCGCACTGCTGGCTCTCCTGGCAGTGTTGGGCGTCGCCTCCTTCAGCGTCGGCCTGGTCACCGCGATCGCCGGCGAGATCCCGTCGCTCGACCCGAGCCGGATCCACAACCAGACGGACGGCTACATCTACGCGAGCAACGGGCGCGTGCTCTCCGTCCTCCGGGGCTCCCAGAGCAGGGTCATCCTCCGCTCCAGCGAGATCTCGCCGCTGATGAAGCAGGCGATCGTGGCGATCGAGGACAGGCGCTTCTACGAGCACCGCGGCGTCGACCTGCGCGGGATCATGCGGGCGGTCTGGGCGGACGTGCGCGGCGGCCGGGCCGTGCAGGGCGGCTCGACGATCACGCAGCAGTTCGTCAAGAACACCTACACGAAGAACCAGCACTCGATCGCCCGGAAGCTGCGCGAGGCCGCACTGGCGTGGCAGCTCGAACAGCGCTGGTCGAAGGACCGGATCCTGACTGCCTACTTGAACACGATCTACTTCGGGAACGGCGCGTACGGTGTCGAGCAGGCGGCGCAGACGTACTTCCACCACTCGGCCGCCCCGGGGAAGCTGACGCTCGCCGAGGCGGCGCTGCTGGCAGGGATCCCCGAGGATCCGGCCGCCTACGACCCGGCGACGAATCAGGACGCCGCCCGTGAGCGCCGCAACCTCGTCCTGCGCGAGATGCTCGACCAGGGCGACATCGGCCGGGCCGTCTACGTCCACGCGATCAATCAGCCGATGCCGAAGCGGCAGGACATCCGGCTCCCGGGCAATCAGGGGCCGGCGCAGTACTTCGCGAACTACGTGAAGCAGCAGCTCGTCGACCGCTACGGCTCCGGGCGCGTTTTCGGGGGCGGGCTCAAGGTCTACACGACGATCGACCTGAAGCTGCAGAAAATGGCGCGCAACTCGATCGGGAAGTGGCTGACCAACCCTGCCGGGCCGACGGCGGCACTCGTCGCGATCGATCCGCGCGACGGCCGCGTTCTCGCGATGTTCGGGGGCAGCAACTACCGCAAGAGCCAGTTCAACCTCGCCGTCCAGGGCGAGCGCCAGGCGGGCTCCTCGTTCAAGCCGTTCGTGCTCGCGACCGCGCTCAAGGAAGGGGTGGCGCCGAACACGACCTTCGTCTCGAGGCCGGTCACCATCGACGCCGGCGGCCGGCTCTGGGAGGTTCACAACTACGAGGACGAGTACCTGGGACCGATCACGATCCAGCAGGCGACGGCCTACTCCGACAACGCCGTGTTCGCGCAGCTCACGAAGCTGGTCGGTCCGCAGAACATCGCCAACACCGCGAGGTCACTGGGAATCACGACCCGGCTCGTGCCCTACTTCTCGATCGGTCTCGGCGCGCAGGGCGTCAACCCGCTCGAGATGGCGCGGGCATTCTCGGCCTTCGCCGACGACGGCAAGCGGATCGACGGCAGGCGCTTCGGCAATCGGCCTCGCGTGATCGCCAAGGTCGCGAACGAAAAGGGCAGGACGATCGACGACAACGCGGCGCGGCCCGTGCAGGCGCTCTCTGCCGACGACGCCGGAATCGTCACCGCGCTGCTCCAGAACGTCGTCAAGTACGGGACCGGGAAAGCGGCCGCGTTGTCCGGCGGACGCACGGTCGCGGGTAAGACCGGGACGACCGAGAACTACGGCGACGCGTGGTTCGTCGGCTACACGCCTCAGCTCGTGACCGCGGTCTGGGTCGGCTACCCGAACCGTCTCCGTCCGATGACCTACGAGTACCACGGCAAGCCGGTGGCCGGCGGCACGTTCCCGGCCCTGATCTGGAAGAGCTTCATGGAGCGCGCGCTCCCGTACTTGCATGACCCCCCCGAGAGCTTCCAGAGCGTCTCGATTCCGTACGGCTCGCCGAAGAACGTCACGTTCAGGGACGGCCGGCTACAACTCGACAACGGTTATTGCCGCGTGACCGAGACGGTCGAGTACTTCGGCGACTCGGGGCCGAGCCACACCGCCAACTGCCTGCCCAACGAGGTAGAAGTGCCGAACGTCGTCGGCCAGCCGGTGGGGCGTGCGCGCAGCGTCCTCGCCGCTCAGCCGCTCGCGGCGACGGTCGTCTACAAGCCCGCCGAGCCGCGGCAGCGCGTCGGCGTTGTCGTCAAGCAGTTCCCGGCCCGCGGCCACCTCTCCTCGGGCGACCGGGTCACGCTCGTCCTCTCGAAGGCGCAGCAGGGGATCGTGCCCAACGTGGTCGGGCTGACCCTCGACCACGCGAAGGCCAGGCTGAAACCGCTGAAGGTCGAGCTGACGGTGTCGCCGAGCGACGCGCCAGGGTCGGCGCGCGTCGTCGCCCAGTCGCCGCGGCGGGGCCGCGCGTCGGCGCCGGGGATGGGCATCACGCTGGCGGTAAAGGCCGGCTGAGGTAGCGCGACCCGGCGAGGCCGTAACGCCAGGGCAGGTCCGCGGCACGGGTGATGCCGATCCGCGGCGCGCGAAGGATCTCGGGCCGCTCGCGCCGTGGCTCGAGCCGAAACGGCGGCCGGTCGAGCGGCAGGCCGTCTTCCGCGCGCGTGATCCCGAGCGCCTGGCAGAGCCGGCCCGGGCCCGCGCACAGGAGCCGCTCGTCGTGGAGCCCGCGCCGTTGTCTCATCGTCTCGACCCCGTGCGTCGGCTCGAGCGCGCGGATCAGCACCGCGTCGGCGATCCCCTCCGCCTCGCAGACGAAGTTGACGCACCAGTGGATCCCGTACGAGCGGTACACGTAGGCATGCCCCGGCGGCCCGAACATCGAGGCGTTCCGCTCGGTACGGCCTCGGTAGCCGTGCGCGGCCGGATCCTCGTGGTGATAGGCCTCGAGCTCGACGATCGTGCCGCCGACGCCCTCCACCAGGAACGTCGCGCCGATCAGCTCTTCGGCAACCTCGTGGACCGAGCGGCCGAAGAAATCACGCTCGATCAAGGCTCGACCTTGGCGCGATATCGCAGCAACGCCGGGAACGCGAGAGCAAGCAGGCCGCAGCCGGCGACGCACGCAAGCCCACCCGAGACGATCGAGAAGCGCAGGCTCGTCACGGAGGCCACGACGCCGGCTTCGAGGTTTCCGAAGGTCGGCGCGGCAGCGACCTGCGTGAACTCGATCCCCGTCACGCGCCCACGCATCGCGTCCGGTGTAGTCGTGAGGACGATCGCGCTGCGCCAGAGCGCGCTGAGGAAGTCGGCCGCGCCGGCGAGCGCGAGCATTACGAGCGCGAGCCAGAGCGCCGTCGCGTAGCCGAACGCGACGAGGGCCGTGCCCCAGGCGGCCGCGGCGATCACGACCCCGACTCCCTGCCGGCGGACACGGCCTGCCCATCCGGAGAACATCGACGCGACGAACGCCCCCGCGTACGGCGCCGCATAGAGGAAGCCGACGGTCTTCGTGCCGCCGCCGAAGTGGGCGCCGAGGGCGGGAAAGAGCGCCATCGGCATCCCGAAGATCATCGCGTTCGTGTCGACGAGGAAGATGCCGAGCACGACCGGCTGGGTCACGACGTACCTGAAGCCCTCGCGGATCGATCTCAGGCTGGCGGCCGCGGCGTCGTGGGCAGGCGGCAGCTTCGGCAGCTGCCAGATGCTCGCGAGCGAGACGAGGAAGCTCACGACGTCGAGGACGTAGGTGCCGGTGAAGCCGAGCGCCGCGATCAACAGGCCGCCGGCGGCTGGACCGGCGACCGCGTTGAAGTTGGACGAGAGGCTCTCGAGCGCCGAAACGGCGACGATCTTCTCCTCGCGGACGAGCCGCGGCGCGAGCGACCGCATCGCCGGCGTGCCGAAGCTGAAGACGGCCGTGCCGGCGAAGTCGAGTGCGTACAGCGCCCAGACCTGGGGATGCGGAAGCGAGGCGTTCACTACGAGCGCCACCGAGACGAGCGCGAATCCGCCCTCGGCGAGGAGCAGCATCGTGCGGCGGTCGACCGCGTCGGCGATCGCCCCGCCGACGACCGGCGCGACCAGGAGCGGCACGAGCGTCGTCAGGTAGAGCAGCCCGACCTGGAGCGTCGAATGGGTCAGGTGGTAGAGCTGGATCGGCACCGCGATCCAGGTGATCTCGCCGAAGAACCACGAAATCGTCTGGCCGATGTAGAGCTGCCGGAACGGCCGCGACTCACGCAGCGGGCTGAGGTCGATCGTCAGGCGTCCGAGCAGTCCCGCGGCGCGCGGCGCGGCAGAGCCGACCGGCTCCTGCTCGAAGGGTGGCTCCAGGCCGCTCAGGTTGGGCTAAAAGAGCTTTTCGGACTCGTCGGGCTTCGCCGTCGCCTCGAGGATCCGGCGCGCGCGTCGCCCGAGGTCGTTGACGTCGACACGGCCCTGCTGCGTCTGCTCGGCGACCCGCTCGGCGAGGTCGAGCGCCTGGTCGAGGATCTGGGTGCCGCCGGCCGCGTCCTGGCCCATCTCGTGAAGGATCGTCCGCTCGGTGCGGGAGGCGACGATCGGATCGCTGACGCCTTCGACCCAGACAAGCGTCCGGCGCCCGTGTCCACGGCGGTCGTCGCGGATCGGCTCGATCGCGTAGATCTTGTCGGCCCGGGCGTACTTGCCGAACCCGAGGAAGATCATCCGGTTGCCGTCGGCCACGGACGGATTATCGCCACAGGGCGACTAGAAACGCCGAAGCAGCCTGGCCGTCGGCTCGAAGACAATGCGCCCTGGCGAGGTGGCGCTGCGGGCGTTGTAGGCGTAGAAGAGCCCGGCCCCGGTCAGCCTCGCCCCGACGAGCGTCGCCGCCCGGGCGCCGAGCGGGAACGAGATCAGCTTGCCGTCGCTCAGCCGCACCAGCACCAGGCGCCGGGGCCCCCGGAGCAGCGCCAGCCGCGAGGTGACGTCAGCGAGTTGGAGGCCGGCCGCGGGCCCGAGCGGAAGCGACTTCACCGCCGCACCGGTGGCCGGTTCGTAGAGGTCGAGTGTGAAGGTCTGCTCGACGGCCAGCTTCGTCGCGCTGAGCGCCACGCCGCGCACGGTCGCCGCGGGATCCGGAACGGTTGCAAGCTGGGCGCCGCTCGCCGCCCGAACGGTCACGCCACCGGTCGTCTCGACCGCCATCCGGCCGCCGCCGACCGCCGCCAGCGGATACGCAGCCGCGCCGCGTGTGACGACCACTCGGCGTCCCCCCGTGATCCGGACGAGCTGCTCGCCGGTCACGCGGAGGAACGGATCGTATTCCCCGCAGAAGTAGTCCTCGACTCGGTCGCAAGTCTGGGTCCAGCTGTTGTAGGCGAGCAGCGAGCCGCCGCCGAGGAGATTTCCGACCCAGTCGCCCGTCGGGTCGCCACCGGCGCGGTCGCCGTTGGCCTCGTACTCGATCTGCCTCGCCGCACCGCCGCGGAGCTTGGCCGCCATGACCGTCATCTCGAGGTTGTTGCCCCCACCCTCCTCGACCCAGCCAACACGACCTCCGCCGACGGCCAGCTCGAAGACGCCGTCTCCGTCGCAACCGAGCAATCCCGGCTTGACGCGGGTCGACCTCCGGCCGGGTGCGGTCCAGACGACGATCCGGCCGCAGCCGTGCTTGGTGGACGTGGCCACGGCGGCCCGGTTTCCATCCGCGGCGAGAAGCGTGACGCGTCCGGGAACCGAGAAAACGGCGTCCCGCCCGGAGACCGCACGCGCTGCCCCCACCGCCGGCTTCGGCGGCGTCTGCAACATCGTCGTCAGCCCTCGGCGGGAAATGGTCAGGAGGTCGACCCCGCCGTCTCCGTTGAAGTCGGCCACGCCGGCGAACGCCGGAGCGGCGTCGACGGTGCGCGAGGCCGCGAAGGGGGAGAACGTGGCCGCGCGGAATCTGCCGGCGCCCGTGCCGAGCAAGAGGCTCACCGTCTTGCGGTCTTCGCTCGCGACCGCGAGGTCGGTTTTGCGGTCGCCGTTGAAATCCGCGACGGCGACGTCATACGGATGACCTGGAAGGCCGAGCCGCGAGCCGGGCGCCGGCGAGAAAGCCCCGTTGCCGGTCCCGAGCAGGACGGTGACCCCGGCCGAGTAGACGCTTGCATAGACGAGGTCCGGTTTGCCGTCGCCGTTGAGATCGGCGACGGCGGGAGCTCCGCCATAGCGTCCCTTCGCGACGGTCGTCGCGGCCGCGAAGGCACCGTTCCCAGCCCCGAGGAGGATCGAGATCCCCTTGGACTCGGTGTTCGCGACCGCCAGGTCAGGCTTTCCGTCTTGGTTGAAATCTGCGACCGCGATCAGGTCGGAGCCATTTGGCGCGACCCGGGCGACGGGCGCTACCGGGACGAAGCGGCCTGATCCGTCGCCGAGCAGGATGGAGACCTGCCACTTCTTGGCGGCGTAGACGGGCACCGCCAGGTCGGCGTGCCCGTCGCCGTTCACGTCGGCGGCTTGCGGGCGTCCCGGATTCCCTCCTACCGCGATTGGCAAACCGGGAGCGGCGAAGCCGCCTTTTCCGTCTCCGAATAGAACCGTCAGGTTCTGCGAGCCGTCGTTCGCCACGGCGAGATCGGCAGCGCCGTCCCCGTCGAAGTCTGCCGCCGCGATCGCAGCTGGCCGCTCACCCGTCTGGAACGACGCCGGCGTGCCGAAGCCGCCCGTCCCGTTTCCGAGCAGGATCGCGACCTGGTTCGATTCAACGTCAGCGACGGCGAGATCGGGGACTCCGTCACCGTTCGCGTCGAGGATCCGTGCTGCGCTAGCAGACGTGACGCCGGCGTCCCTTGGCGCGAATGACGGATCGGCGGCACGGGCCGCGCCAGCAACGAGGACCACCATGAGCCCGAGGGCGGTCCAGCTGGTGCCGAGTCGTCGAATCATCTCGAAACGAATCTACGCCCGAGTTGTTTGGGATCTAGGCGCCGGTTGTTGCGGATTCGTCAAGCGCTGAGCGAAGCGCATCGACGACGCGCTCCTGATCCTCGGCCTCGATCTGCGTGAAGAACGGCAGCGCGAGCGTTCGCGCGCAGGCGTCCTCTGCAACCGGGTACATGCCCTCGCGGAAGCCGTAGCGCTCGCGCATGAACGGCTGCAGGTGGACACATGGGACGTACTCGGCGGAGCCGATCCCCTGCGCGCGGAGCTCCGTCATCACCGCGCCACGGTCGATCCCGGGCGCGAGCTTGACGACATAGACGAACCACGAGCGCTTGTGGCCGGCGTCGTCCGCGAGCGGCGTCTCGACGCCGTCGACCCCTGCGAGCAGGTCGTTGTACCGCTCCGCCGCGGCGCGTCGCCGCTCCAGAATCTCGTCCAGCTTCTCGAGCTGCGCGATCCCGATCGCGGCCTGGATGTCAGTCCAGCGGTAGTTCCAGCCGAGGCGGACATGGTCGAACCAGGCGCCGGTGTCGTACGTGCGTCCCTGGTTCCGCAGGCTCCGCAGCAGCTGCCATTCCTCCTCCGAGTGCGTGACGACGACGCCGCCCTCGCCGGTCGCGATCTGCTTGTTGGGATAGAACCCGAAGACGGCGGGCGGCCCATGGCCGCCGATCGGCGTCCCCCTGTACTCGGCCCCGAGTGCCTCCGCGGAGTCCTCGATCAGCGTGAGCCCGCGACGCTCGCAGAGGGCGCGGAGCTCCTCCAGTTCGCATGGATAGCCGAACATGTCGACCGCGACGACGGCCTTCGTACGCTCAGTGATCGCCGTCTCAACCGCGGCGGGGTCCAGGTTCAGCGTCCGCGGGTCGACGTCGGCGAACACAGGCGTCGCGCCCTCGAACATGAAGCAGTTCGCGGAGGCGACAAAGGACACGGGCGAGGTGATCGCCTCGTCGTCCGGCCCGAGGCCGGCGATGTGGCAGAGCAGATGCAGGCCCGCGGTCCCGCTCGAGACCGCGGCCGCGAACGGCGCACCCACCCGCTCCGCGACGAGCTCCTCGAACCGGTCGATCGTCGGCCCGAGCGACAGCCGGCCAGAGCGCAGCACCTCGAGGACGAGCTCCTCCTCCCGCTCGCCCATCCACGGCCGAGCAAGCGGGATCTCCCGTGTGCCCGTGCTCAAGCCTCGGCTGCGGCCGTCGGCTCAGGCTGCTCGGCGTAGTCGAGCCACTGCGCCCAGCGCTCGCTGCGCCCGCGCACCGTGTCGAGGTAGGCGCCCTGGAGCTCGAGCGTGACCGGCCCGACGCCGATCGCCACGTCGTCGATCTCGCGGAGCGGTGTCACCTCGGCGGCGGTGCCGCACATGAAGGCCTCGTCGGCGAGGTAGAGGTCGGACCGGATCAGGCTCTTCTCGACGACGCGGTAACCGAGGTCCTGCGCGATCTGGATAACGGTGTCGCGAGTGATCCCGGGCAGGATCGAGGTCGACAGGTCGGGCGTGTAGATGACGCCGTCCTTCACGAAGAAGACGTTCTCGCCGGAGCCGTCGGCGACGTGGCCCTCGGCGGTGAGCAGGATCGCCTCGTCGTAGCCGGCGCGATTCGCCTCGGTCACTGCCAGCATCGAGTTGAGGTAGACGCCGGTCGCCTTGGCGACGTGCGGGATCACGTTCGGGCCGATCCGCTGCCAGCTCGAGATCTTCGCGCTGATGCCCTTCTTCAATCCCTCCTCGCCGAGGTAGGCGCCCCACGGCCAGCTCATGATCACGACGTCGACGGGATTGCCGACCGCCGAGACGCCGAGCTCGCCGTAGCCGTAGAAGGCGATCGGGCGCAGGTAGCACTCCGGGAGGCCGTTGACGGCGATCAGCTGGTGGCAGACCCCGCGCAACTCCTCGACCGAGTACCCGAGCTCCATCCCGAGCAGCTTCGCCGAGTTCTCGAGACGCTTGAGATGGTCGGTGAGGCGGAAGACGGCGGTGCCGTTCTCGGTCTCGTACGCGCGGATCCCCTCGAAGACGCCGGAGCCGTAGTGCAGCCCGTGGGTGCCGACGTGGACGCGCGCGTCGTCCCACGCAACCAGCTCGCCGTTCATCCAGATCTTCTCGGTTTCGCGCATACGCGGCCTCCTTTGAACCAAATGTTATGGGTGGGCTTCGACGGCGTCCATCTGAACGGCGCGCGAGAGGCGCAACAGCTCACTCGGCGCCAGCGCGGCCATGTGCCGCGTCGAGCCCGCTCCGATCCAGACGACGGGGTGCTGTAGCAGTGAACGGTCGAGATAGACGGCGTCGACCTGCTGGAGGGGAAACGGCGCGACCGCGCCGGGCTCGAAGCCGGTTGCGTTCCGCACCTGCTCGGGGCCGGCGACCCTCGCCTTCGTGCAGCGAGCTTCTTCGGCGACCTTGGCGCGGTCAGCGCGACGGTCGCCGGGAACCATCACCAGGATCGAGCGGCCGTCGCAGTCGAAGACGAGCGATTTGACGATCTGCCCGAGCTCACACCCGACCGCCTTGGCGGCGTCCTCGGCGGTCGGGGTCCCGCCGGAGAACTCTTCGACGCGCGACTCCGCGCCCGACTCGCGCAGGTACGCCGCGACCTGCTCGACCTCCTCGGGCCAGGAGCGCGTGACCACGGCGCCAGCGTACTAGTAGATCCCCGGTACGAAGCGGCGCGGAGTCCGCTCGCGGTAGGCGGCATAGTCCGGCTGCCGTTCGACGAGCCACTCCTCCTCGAGACTCGCCTTGAGGCCGACCACGACGGCGAGCAGCGCCGCCGGGATCAGAGCGAGCGGCGATTCCAGCAGCGACGCGCCGAGCGCCATCATGATCAGTCCTCCGTAGATCGGGTGGCGGACGAGGCGGTAGACGCCGCGCTCGGCAAGCGCAGCGTGCTCCCGCGGCCGGGGGAAGACCGTCATCGCCCGCGCGAGCGTCAGGCGGGCGAACGCGAGGACGAGGAACACCAGGCCGACGAGGAGCAACACGATCCCGACCACCGTGAGCACGCCGGCGACTCGCTCTGGCCAATAGACGCCGGTGAGCGCGGAAAGCGGAACAAGGACGATCAGCGCCAGCTGAATCGCGACCCAGCCCTCACCGCGCGGGCCGAGCCGGGGCAGGTCAGGAGAGCGAGATGAAACGGACATCGTCAAAGCCCTCGCGACGCGCCTCCTCGACGAGCTCCTGCGGCGGCGGGCTGTCGACCGAGAGCGCCATCAGCGCCTTGCCGCCGCGATTCGTGCGGGAGACGGCCATGTTCGCGATGTTGACGCCGGCCGTCCCGAAGAGCGTCCCGACACGCCCGATCACGCCTGGGAGGTCGTCGTAGCGGAAGAAGACGAGCAGCGGCGCGAGCTCCATCTCCAGCTCGAAGCCGAGGGCGCTGACGAGCCAGTGGCGGTTGTCCTTGCCGATCGTCGTACCGGCGACGCGGACCTCGTCGCCGTTCGAGCCGACGGACACGCGAACGAGGTTGGTGAAGTCCCGGGACGCCCTGCGGCGCTCCTCGCGCACCTCGATCCCGCGTTCCGCCGCGATCAGCGGCGCGTTCACGTAGTTCACAAGGGTCTCCGATCGCCCCTGAAAGGCCCCGTTCAGCGCCGCGACTGTGAGCAGGCGCGTGTCGTAGCCCGAGAGGCTGCCGTAGTAGGCGAGCGTGATCTGCTCGGCCCGCCCGCCCGCCAGCTCCATCGCGAGCCGGCCGAGCTTCGCCGCAAGCGGCACGTACGGGCCGAGCGCCTCCATGTCCTCCGCGCGGATCGCAGGGATGTTGACCGCGTTCGTGACCAGCGCCCCGTCGAGCGCCGCGGCGACCTGCTCCGCCACGATCACGCCAGCGCGGTCCTGCGCTTCCTCCGTCGAGGCGGCGAGGTGCGGCGTCACGACCACGTTGTCGAGCTCGAGCAGCGGCCCCGAGTACGGCTCCGCGGAGAAGACGTCGAGTGCCGCCGCGGCCACTTTGCCGGAGCGCAGTGCCTCCAGGAGGGCGTTCTCGTCGACGAGCTCGCCGCGCGCGGCGTTGATCAGGCGCACGCCGTCGGGCATGCGTTCGAACGCGTCGTTGCCGATCGACCCGCGGGTCTCGTCCGTGAGCGGCAGGTGCAGCGTCAGGAAGTCCGCGGCGGCGTAGACGTCCTGGGGAGTCTCACCGCGTTCGATCCCGAGCTCGCGGAAGCGCTCCTTGGCAACGAATGGGTCATACGCGACGACGCGCATCCCGAGCCCCAATCCGCGGCGCGCAACCTGCTGGCCGATCCGGCCGAACCCGAGCACGCCGAGCGTCTTGCCCTCTAGCTCGATGCCGCCGTAGCGGGAGCGCTCCCAGCGTCCCTGCTTCAGCGCAGCATGCGCCTGGGGGATGTTCCGGGACAGCGCGACCAGCAGCCCGATGGTGTGCTCGGCGGCGGAGACGACCGTCGACTCCGGCGCGTTCGCGACCACGATCCCTCGCCGCGTCGCCTCCTCGACGTCGACGTTGTCGACGCCGACTCCGGCGCGGCCGATCACCTTGAGCCGGTCGGCCCGCCGGAGAACGTCGGCCGTCAGTTTCGTGGCCGAGCGGATCACGATCGCGTCGTAGCCGCCGATCCGCTCGGCGAGGTCGCCGTTCGGCTCGACGTCGACGTCGAAGCGCTCCCGCAGCAGCTCGACCCCGGCCTCGGCGATCCGCTCGCGGATGAGGACGCGTTGAGTCACACGCGGGCGCGCTCGTCGTACGTCTCGAGCGCGCGGGTGACGGCGACACCGCGCTCGATGTCTGCGCCGAGGTCGGCCAGCACGAGCTCGACTGCGGCGAGCGCGGTCGTGATGTCGAAGACGTCGAAGTAGCCGATGTGGCCGATCCGGAAGATCTTCCCTTTGAGGGGACCCTGTCCGTTCGCGATCGTGATTCCGAACCGGTCGCGCAGGGTGAGCACGAGCTCGGTCGCGTCGATGCCCTCCGGCGCGCGGATCGCGGTCACGACTGCAGAGCGATCCTCGTCGGGCGAGAAGAGCTCGAGGCCCATCGCCTTTGCGCCCTCCCGGCAGGCACGGCCGAGCCTCACGTGCCGCTCTAACACGGCTTCGAGCCCCGCATCGAGCAGGAGGCCGAGCGCGACGTCGAGCCCCGCCACGATCGACACCGGCGGCGTGAACGGCGCATCGAGCGCACCCTGCGCCTTGCGCGTCCGTTCCCAGTCGAAGTAGAAGCGCGGCGAGTCGCCGCGAGCGGCCCAGGCCTGCTCCGAGGCCGAAACCATCGCCAGGCCGGGCGGCGTCATCAGCGCCTTCTGCGAGCCGGAGAGGACGACGTCGAGGCCCCAGGCGTCGGTCTCGACCGGGACGGCGCCGAGGCTCGAGACTGCGTCGATGACGCTGAGCGCGCCGTGCTCCGATGCCACCGTGGCGAGCGCCTGCAGGTCGCAGACCACGCCGGTCGACGTCTCCGAGTGCGTGAGGAAGACCGCCTTCGCACTGCCCACGTCCGCGAGCCGCGCGGCGAGGTCGTCGGCATTCGGAACCTCGCCCCAGGCGTACTCGAGCGTCTCGACCGACGTGCCGTACGACGAGGCGATCGCCCGCCAGCGCTCGCCGAAATGCCCGGCCGAGACGATGAGAACGCGGTCGCCCGGCGAGCAGAGGTTCGCGACCGCCGACTCCATCGCGCCCGTTCCGGCGGAGCCGAACAGGAGCACGTCGCCCTCGGTGCGGAAAACCTCCTTCAGGCGCGCGAGCGTTCGGTCGTAGACCGGCCGGAAGTCAGGGCTGCGGTGGTGGACGACCGGTTGCGACATCGCGGCGAGCACCTCCGGCGGTACCGGTGTGGGGCCCGGCGTCAGCAGGTAGCGCTTACCGCTCACTCGGCGGTGAGCCTAGCTCAGGGCAGTGACGGCAAGGGCGTCGCTCGCGATGCCCGTAAAGGCCGACCGAGTCACTCGGGCGGCCGCCAATCCACGTTCAGCTCTGACGAGCGCGTCTGATCTAGGGGAGGGCTGGGAGCGGATCGACGGCGGCGCCGCGGACTCGCACTTCGAAGTGGAGGTGTGGGCCCGTCGCCTCGCCCGTCGCGCCGACGCGCCCGAGCTGCGTACCGCTCGCCACCTTCTGCCCGACTCGAACCGAGAACGAAGACAGGTGCGCGTACATGGAGACGACACCGCTGCCGTGGGTGACCTCCACCAGCTTCCCGTAGCCGCTCGGGTCGAAGGCGGCGAAGATCACGCGGCCGGGCCAGGCGGCTCCGACGGGCGTGCCGACCGATGCCATCAAGTCGAGCCCCGGATGGAAGCCCGTGCCGCGGGGGCCGAAGGGGCTGCCGACCACGGCATGCAGCGGCCAGGCGAGCGAGATCGGGCAACGCGGCAGCGGCGCCCGCAGCGCCCGGAACGATGCGGGACCGGCGACACCGTCGGCCGGTAGATGCGACCACCGCTGGAACTTCTTCAAGGCTCGCTCCACGTGGGCGCCGAAGCCGCCATCGATGCTGGCGTTCGGGAAGCCGTGCCATGCGAGAGCGAACTGCAGCTCGGCGACGTCCCAGCCGCTCATCCCCCGCGCGAGTGGCCGCGAGCCAAGCATGTGCGTAGCGAAGCGCCCAAAAGCGCGACGTGTTTTCGGCCCGGCGATGCCGTCCGGCGTCAGGCCGTGCCTTCGCTGGAAGCGCATCACTGCGTTGGTAGTCCGCGGGCCGAGTACTCCGTCGACCGGGCCGCGGTAGACATGGTGATGTCGGAGCGTCACCTGCAGGGCCGCCACAGCCGGGCGGCCGGCGGCGTGCACGGCCGGCGCAGCGACCAGCGCGCCTGCGGAGAGGGCGGCAGAGAGTCGGATGAGACCGAGACGTGGCATCACTCGAATGAGGGATCGGCCGCTCATGTGGATTCTTTAGCGCGGGACCGGGTAGCGCGCCGCCGTGGCGCGTTACTACCTCGGCTGCATGCACGAGCAGTACGGCCCGCGCGAGCTGCTCGAGCAGGCCGTCGCGGGCGAGCGTGCCGGGTTCGACGGGGTCGCGTGCTCCGACCATTTCCAGCCGTGGTGGGAGCCGGGCGAATCGGGCCATGCCTGGGTCTGGCTCGGCGCTGCGGCGCAGGCCACCGAGCGCGTGCCCGTCGGTCCGGC
>JBKOUJ010000119.1:0-2569 GCA_046723355.1 Actinomycetota bacterium
GCCGAGGTGCGCTGGGCGGTGCGAGGCAAGGACGCAGTGGAGCGGGCGTAGCCGGAGGCTACGGGCGCTTCCGAGGACGCGGCCTCGCGGCGTCCAGCGCGGCTCGGGGGCACAAGGCTTCATTTCGAGACGGGTTCTAAAGCCGGTCTTTGAGCTCGGCGAGCGCTGACCAGCGCGAGTCCGGCTCGGGCTCGCCGTGGTCGTGCGGGTCGTCGTTCAGGTTCTTGCCGCAGACCGCGCACAGCCCGGCGCAGTCCGGGCGGCAGAGGATCTTGTCCGGGAGCTCGAGCGCGACGGCGTCCCTCGCCCACGCCGGCAGGTCGAGCCGCTGGTTCTCGAGGTAGGCGCTGCGCAGCTCGTCGTCGTCGCCTGGGCTCTCGGCCTGGTACTCGCGCGCCGAGACGGGCACGTCGAGCACGGCGTCGCCGAGGCAGCGGAAGCAAGGCCCGTGCAGACGAGCGTGGAACTCGAGCTCGAAGACGGTCCCGGTCGAGGCACGCGTGATGGTCAGTTCCGCGGGCACGGTCTGCGGCACCGGCAGGTAGCGCTGGCCGCCGAGTTCGAACGGCTCGAGCCGAATCTCCCGGAGGTCGCGGAACTGCTCGCCGGAGCGAAGCTTGAGCGTGCGGAGGTCGAGCGTGGTCATTGCGACCACGGTAGCGAACCCCTTAAATGCGGCGAATCAGCTCGTCGAGCGGCTTCCGGTTGGCCTCGGCGCTCCACTCCTCGGCGCTTCGCGACTCGGGGTCGAGCGGCCGCTTGGGGTAGCCGAAGCTCGGGATGTTCACCGGCAGCCAGCCGTCCTCCAGGCCGAGCGCGGCGGCCGCGGGGCCCGGGTCCGGCATCCCGTTCGGGCACGAGACGACGCCGTCGTTCCAGGCGGCCAGGAACATGTTCTGCAGGCAGCGGCCGACGTCGATGGCGGCACCGCCGCCCTCGGTCGCGATCCCGAGGGCGAAGGCGCACGTGTTGATGTTGTCGGCCATGTACACCGTCTCGGCGACCCGAGCCTTCGCCTCCGCGCTCTCGACGACGACGAACCTCCACGGCTGCCTGTTGACCGCGCTGCCGGCGAGACGGCCGGCGTCGAGGATGCGCCGCTGCACGTCCGCCGGAACCGGCCGGTCGGCGTAGCTGCGCCAGTCGCGCTTGCTCGCGACGGCCAGGTAGGTGTCCACGCGCGGCCCTCTAGTCGCGCGGGAAGTCGTCGTTCGAGCTCTCGGCGCCCACCGCCGCGACGCCCGCGACGACCGTCTCCTGCGAGCGCTCGTGGAGCCGCTCGCGCCCGCGCTTGACCGCAGCGAGGAACTACTCGAGGTTGACCTCGAGCGTCGAGAGGATCGAGTCGGCCCAGTCCTCCATCTCGAGCCGCGTCTCGCGCGCCTGACGCCGGGCGTCGTCGACGATGTCGCCCGCCTGCCGCTCCGCGAGCTTGACGATCTCGGTCTGCGACGCCTCGCGCACGGCCTGCTCGCGCGCCTCGCCGAGGATGCGGTCGCATTCCCGCTTCGCCTCGGCCAGCATCTCCTGGCGCTCCTTCACGATCCAGCGCGCCTGTTTGATCTCCTCCGGGATGGTCGCGCGCATCTGGTCGAGGATGTCGTAGATCTCCTCGCGGTCGATCCGCACCTGGTCGGTCAGCGGGACGGCCTTGGCGTTGTGCACGAGGTCGTCGAGCTTGTCGATCAAAACGAGTACGTCCATTGGCCGCGGAGTTTACAGCCCGCTACCGACGCCAGAGCCTTCGGAACCACCCGGTCGGTGCGGGCTCCGGTTCCGGCTTTCGTTCGGGCTCTGCGGCGGGCTCCGGTTCCTGCTCCGCGACTGGCTCCGGTTCGGGCTCACTCTCCGGGACGGGCTCGGGTTCCGGCTGCGGCGGGGGCTCGGGCGCCGGCTCCACCTTTGCGACGGCCGGCGTCTCGCGAGGCGCGTCGCTGCCGAACACCCAGCGGCGCCCGCTCGCACGCAGCTCCTCGAGCAGCGCCCCGGCCTCGTCCGGCTCGAGCACGACCTCCTCGTTGCGGGCGAGGCTCGACTCGAGCCGCTCGGCGGCGCCGCTCCCGGACCCGCGAGCGCGCAGCTTCTGGAGGAAGTCGTAAGCCTGGCGGCGCTCGAGGCGAACCTCGCCTCCACCGGCGAGCAGCGCCTCGAGCTCTCTGCTATCGCTCATTCTTGGGGGTTCTCCGGCGTTCCGGGACGCCCGTCCGGGAAGAGCTCCTTGAACCTGCGTGCGACGGCTTCTGGCACGAGCTCGTCCACCTTTCCGCCGAAGCTCGCGATCTCCTTCACGCCGCTCGACGAGACGAAGCTCACCTGCGGGCTCGCCATCACATAGACGGTCTCGACGTCCGGAGCGAGCGTCCGGTTGAGCTGGTTCATCTGGAACTCCCACTCGAAGTCGGAGATGACGCGCAGGCCCTTGACGATCACCTTCGCGTCCCACTTGTGCGCGAAGTCGACGACGAGCTCCGAGAAGACGTCGACCTCGACGTTGTCGAGCGCTTCGAGCGACTCCCGGAGGAAGCCGACACGCTCGTCCAGGGTGAACATCGGCTGCTTGTGCTGGGGC
>JBKOUJ010000071.1:0-1989 GCA_046723355.1 Actinomycetota bacterium
CGGACGCGGCGAGATCGCTGACGTTGACTGCGGCGGCGCCGAAGCCGAGCTCTCGCCAGGAGAGCCAGTCGAGGCGGAAGTGGACGCCCTCGACGACCGAGTCCTGCGTGACGACGAGGCCGGCGCCGAGGTCCGCGGCGTCGTTCTCGATCTGCTGGGCTAGGCCCCGGCGCTCCAGCTCGGCCAGCAGGCCGAGCTCGCCGAGCTCAGACAGCCGCACGCTCGAGCGCTGTGCGAACCGAGGCAGCGTTCGTTGCCGCCCGAATGACGGCGACGCCGGCGGCGCCCGCTTCGATGCACAGAGCCGCGTTGGTCGCATCGACGCCGCCGATCGCGATCACCGGCGCCGCGACGCTTTCACAGACCTCGTGCAGCCCTTCGATGCCGAGGGCCGGAACCCCAGGCTTGATCGGCGTCGCGCACACCGGACCCACCCCGAGGTAGTCGGGGTGCTCGTCGTCGGCCGCAAGGGCTTCGTCGAGAGTCTGCGCGGAGAGCCCGATCAGCAGGCCCGCTTCGCGTGCGCGCTCGAGCCCATCGTCCTCGCTGCCGAGGTGCACGCCGTCCGCTCCGAGCACGAGGGCAGCCTCGACGTCGTCGTTCACGACGAACGTGACGCCGGAGCGGGCACACAGGTCGCGAAACGGTACCCCTTTCTCGATCCGCTGGATCGTCGATGTGTCCTTGAGCCGCAGCTGGACGAGCGTGGCTCCGCCGTCGATCGCCACACGCGCGACGCGGAGGTCGTCGACGAGGGCATGCAGGATCATGCCGCCCTTACTCGTTCGTCGAGGCTCGCCGGGTCGAGCGCGTAGAGCGCGTCGTAGAGCCCCGCGTGGAAGGAGCCGGGGCCTCTGGCGACCCGGGCTGCGTCCTCGCCCGCAACGCCGAAGGCGACCAGGGCCTCCGCTGCCGCGGCGAGCGGCGCTTCCGGTCGGACTGCGAGGAAGCAGCCGGTGACGGCCGTCGACATGCAGCCGGACCCGGTGATCGTCGCCAGTAGCGGGTCCCCGTTCGCGACCGCGAGCGCCTGCTGTCCGTCGGAAAGGTGATCAATGGCGCCGGTCACAGCAACGACGGTATCGAGTTTCCGTGCCGCTTCAAGAGCCAGCTCGCCGGCCGCGTCGCTAGCGCCCATGGACTCGACCCCGCGGATCTCGGCCTCGCGGCCGGCGAGCGTCGCCATCTCGGCCGGGTTTCCTCGCACCACCGCGACGTCGACCTCGTCGAGGATCCTCTGCGCCGTCTCCGTGCGGTAACTCGTCGCGCCCGCCCCCACCGGGTCGAGAACAACCGGCACACCCGCCTCGTTGGCGGCGCGTCCGGCGGCGAGCATCGCCTCCACCCACGGCGGCGAGAGCGTCCCGATGTTGAGCACGAGCGCCGCCGCAAGCGACGCCATCTCTTCGACCTCCTCGCGCGCGTGTGCCATCACCGGCAGCGCGCCGAGCGCGAGCGTCGCGTTCGCGGTCTCGTTCATGACCACGTAGTTCGTGACCTGGTGGACGAGCGGCTTCCGCTCGCGGATCGCCGCGAGGTCAGCGCCGGTCGAGAGCTGCAACTCGGTCGTGCTCACGAATCTCCTTCAGGTCGATGACGTCAACGGGGCCCTCGCCGGCACCGAGCTCGGCGAGACCGTGGGCCACCGCGGCCGAGGCCGCTTCGGCCGCCGCTTCCGCAGCCTCGGCCAGGGTCAGACCCCGGGCGAGTCCCGCGCAGACGGTGGCCGAATGGGTGCAGCCCGCCCCGTGTGTGGCCGCAACGGCGTGCCGCTCGACCGGAATCTCAACGTGGTCCATGCCGTCGAAGAGGTGGTCGACCGGTTCGCCGTGCCCGCCGGTGACGATCACCGCGGGCGCGCCCAGCTCGTGGATCCGCTCCGCAACCTCCGCCTTCGAGCCCGGCCGACCGGCGAGAACTTCGGCCTCGGCGAGGTTCGGGGTCACGACAGTGGCCAGAGGGAAGAGGCGGCCGACGAGCGTCTCGACA
>JBKOUJ010000051.1:0-2770 GCA_046723355.1 Actinomycetota bacterium
CACTGGGGCGGCTTCAGGCTACGGCCTGAGGCGATCGAGTTCTGGCGGCACCGCGACAACCGGCTGCACGACCGTATCCGTTACACGCGCGCGCGCGAGGGCTGGCGCTCCGAATTGCTCTCCCCTTGACCCGGCAGCCTCCCGATACCGACAATCGCGGTGCCGGTGAGATCCGTCGCCCCAGCCGTCGCCGTTGCAGCAACGCTCTCCTTCTTCGCGGCCGGCTGCGGGAGCTCGGCGTCAGCCGAAGAGAAGTGGGCCGACTCGGTTTGCACCTCGATCGCCAACTGGCAAGACAAGATCACGAAGTCAGCCGACGACATCAAGTCGAAGCTGCAGTCGCCGAGCGTCGGCACTTCGGCGGCGATCAAGGAGGACGTGAGGTCTGCAGTCGATGCGACCAAGGGCCTCGTCTCCGACCTGAAAGGGAACGGCCCACCGAACACGGAGGGGAGCACGGAGGCGAAGCAGCAG
Source organism: Actinomycetota bacterium (assembly GCA_046723355.1). GTDB lineage: Bacteria > Actinomycetota > Thermoleophilia > Gaiellales > Gaiellaceae > 13-2-20CM-68-14. The sequence continues at coordinate 475 of JBKOUJ010000051.1, forward strand.
CTCGACACCTTTGCGACCCAACTCCAGACGACGGCGACGAAAACCGGGGACGCGCTGGACAGCCTCTCCGGAAGCACCAGCCTGAGCGAGCTCGGCGCGAAGCTGGCACCGCTCGCCCCGCAGCTCGAGGTTCTCGCAACAAGCGCAAGGAGCACCGTGAACTCGGTCTCGGCGACCGGAACGAAGCTCAAAGAGGGCTTCCAGGACGCCGATGCCTGCAACCGGTACGACTGAGCGGCTGCGACCAATATCGTGCAGCGAGCGGCTGACGGCACCAGGACTACTGCGGATCTCGCTGGCTTACAGTGGCCCGTTTACAAGCGTTATTTCACGAGCGAAAGCATCTTGAACATCGGCAGGTACATCGAGATGACGATGACGCCGACCATGGCGCCGACCATGATCATCATCAGCGGCTCGATGATCGAGGTCAGCGTCGAGATCGCCGAGTCGACCTCGTCCTCGTAGAAGTCCGCGATCTTCGAGAGCATCTTCTCGAGCTCTCCCGTCTCCTCACCGATCTTGACCATCTGGCTGACCATCGGCGGGAAGACGTCGTTCTCGATCAACGGCTGCGCGATCGGGATTCCCTGATGCACCTTCGCGCGCACGCCCGCGAGGGCGTCCTCGACGACCCAGTTGCCGGCGGTCTGGCCGGTGATCTCGAGCGCTTTGATGATGTCGACGCCGGCCGCGACGAGCGTGGAAAGCGTCCGTGAGAAGCGCGCCATCGTCACCTTGAGGACGGTCTCGCCGATCCGCATCGGGATTCGCAGCTTGATCCGGTCCCAGAGCCGGCGCCCTGGATCCGTGCGCTTGAAGCGGCGTACCCCCCAGATCGACGCCAAAGCGACAGGGAAGATGATGTACCAGTCGTGGCGGAGGAAATTGGAGGCGCCTACGACGTACTGGGTCAGCGTCGGCAGCTTTCCCCCGAGCTGGCCGAAGATCTTCACGAAGACCGGCACGAGGAACATGAGCAGGCCGCAGAGGACGAGGGTCGCGAAGATCAAGACCATCGTCGGGTACATCATCGCGCCCTTGACGCGACGCCGGATCTGCGTGTCCTTCTCGATCTGGAAGGCCACGCGATCGAGGACCTGGTCGAGGATACCGGCGGCCTCGCCGGCCTCGACCATCGAGACATAGAGCCGGCTGAAGATCTTCGGGTGCCGTCCCATCGCCTGGGACAGCAGCAGGCCGCCCTCGACGTCCGCGCGCAACTCCTTCACAACCATCGCGAAGTACTCGTCGTCGGTCTGCTCCTCGAGGATGACCAGCGAGCTGACGACGTTCAGCCCGGCCTCGATCATGGTCGCGAACTGGCGCGAGAAGATCTGGAGCGTCTTCGGCTTGACCTTCTTGAACGCCGTCCGGACGCTCTCCTCGCCACTCGCGGGCAGCTCCTCGAGGCGCTCCGCGAGGAGGCCCCGGATGCGAAGTTGCTCTCGCGCGGCCTCGAAATCCGGAGCATGGACCTCGCCCGCAGACGCAATGCCTTCAGCATTGATCGCGCTGTACGCGTACGCCGCCATTCCTGAGGCGTATCGGCAGCTGAACTGCGGCGCTTGAGGCGCTCGCTTGCGAGGCCGGCATAAAAGACGTCCGGGCTGTGCCCGGGCGGCCGTCTAATCCCGGCTGCAAAGGCCGCGCAGGCATCCCTAGATCTCCCGGTGGCCTTGAGTTACTCGCGCGAGGTGCCGATATCCGTTTCGTGCTTGGACGCTTGCGGCAACGCCTGCGCGCAGACGAAGGTTTTGGGCTGATGGAGCTGCTGATGGCGATGACGATCCTGAACATCGGGATCCTGGCGATCGTCGCGGCCTTCCAGGCCGGCGCACTGGCGATCTCCCGGGCGAGCCGGACTGCGACTGCAACCACCGTCGCGGACAAGCAGATGGAGCTCTTTCGAGGAATTCCCTACGGCTGTGTCTACGAGAACAGTCCGCCGTCGGACACGACCTACACCGGCGACAGCGCCTACGACGCAACATTCGCGATCACGAGCGGGACAAGCTGCAGCAGCGCACCGCCGAACGCGAGCGTGACGGCGACCGGGGCCGACCACCACCGGTACCGGACCGACACCTACGTGGCGTGGACTTGCCCGGGCGCCAGTCCGACCGGATCGGCCGCCAGCCCCTCGTGCCCCGCGAACAGCAGCGGCCGGCCGCTGAAGAAGGTCACCGTCGTCGTTCGCGACACGGGCAAGAACGTAGGCCGGACACTCGTGCGCGAGTCGTCGACGTTCGACGCGGCTTACGGGTAGAACACAGCGCAGCCTTCTGGGCTGGGG
>JBKOUJ010000090.1:0-5098 GCA_046723355.1 Actinomycetota bacterium
CGAGGCCGGCTACGTCGGCGAGGACGTCGAGAACATCCTCTTGAAGCTGATCCAGGCGGCCGACTTCGACATCAAGAAGGCCGAGACCGGGATCATCTACATCGACGAGGTCGACAAGATCGCGCGCAAGGCGGACAACCCCTCGATCACGCGCGACGTCTCGGGCGAAGGGGTGCAGCAGGCGCTCCTGAAGATCCTGGAAGGGACGGTTGCCTCCGTGCCGCCGCAGGGTGGGCGGAAGCATCCGCACCAGGAGTTCCTCTCGATCGACACGACGAACATCTTGTTCATCTGCGGTGGCGCCTTCGCCGATCTCGACAAGATCATCGCCAAGCGGATCGGCAAGAACGCGGTCGGCTTCGGCGCCGACATCCGCTCGAAGAACTCGACGGAGGCCGCCGAGCTGCTCTCCGAGGTGATGCCCGAGGATCTGCTCTCGTACGGCCTGATCCCCGAGTTCATCGGCCGCCTGCCGGTCGTCTCGGCCGTGCACCAGCTCCAGCGTGAGGACCTCGTCCAGATCCTCACCGAGCCGAAGAACGCGCTCGTCAAGCAGTACCAGCGCTTCTTCGGCTACGACAACATCGAGCTCGTCTTCACCGAGGACGCGCTCTGGGAAATCTCGGACAAGGCGCTCGAGCGTGAGACCGGGGCGCGGGGCTTGCGCTCGATCATCGAGGCGGCGCTCCTGGACGTGATGTTCGAGCTGCCGTCCCGAAACGACGTCGTCAAGTGCGCGATCACGAAGGAGACGATCGCGAAGGAGCTCAAGCCGACGCTCGTGACGAGCGGGGCGGCCGCCGACGACGAGCCCGAAGAGCTCGCCGAAGAGTCGGCCTAAGCCCTCCGGGCAATCCGTCGACCCCAAATCGGCGTAAAACCGGTCGAAACGGCCGCACGTCGCGTTTGTTTCATTTATAAAGTGGCTCCGCCGCCGTAGCGGGAGCGGCGAAGCATCGATCGCTTGGGGGGATCGAAATGAGAAGGATGTGGGGAAGGAGGGCGCTGGCCGCATCGGCAGCGTCCTTGCTCGCGTGCCTCGGCCTCGTCGCCGCCGCGGCCGCTCGTGAGTCCGGCCCGGGCTCCGCCGTCGCAGGGAAGACGCTGACGGTGGGGCTGGCAGAGGACCCGGACGCGCTCGACCCGACGCTCGCCAGGACGTTCGTCGGTCGAATGGTCTTCTTGTCGATGTGCGAGAAGCTCTACGACGTCAACAAGAACCTCCAGATCGTGCCGCAGCTCGCCGCGCGCATGCCGAAGGTCTCGCATGATGGCAGGACGATGACGGTCCGGCTGCGCGCGGGAATCAAGTTCAACGACGGCACGCCGCTGAACGCGCAGGCGGTCAAGATCTCGCTCGACCGCCACCGGACGCTCGCGCGCTCGGCGCGGGCGAGCGAACTGACGCCCCTCTCGAGCGTCACGACGAGCGGCTCGAGGACGGTCGTCCTCCATCTCTCGGCGCCTTTCGCACCGCTGACCTCGCTGCTGGCAGACCGTGCCGGAATGGTCATGTCGCCGACGCAGCTGGGGAAGCTCGGCAACGGCTTCGCGAGCAATCCGGTCTGTGTCGGGCCGTTCCAGTTCGTCAGCCGGACGGCCGGCGACCGGATCGTCCTGAAGAAGTCGAACCAGTACTACAACAAGAAGAAGGTCAAGCTCGGCGGGATCGTCTACCGGATCATCGACGAGCCGAACACGATGGCCGTCAACCTGCGCTCGCACGGGATCGACGTCGGAGACCGCCTCGCGTCGACCAGCCTGTCGTCGATCCGGCACGACAGCAGCCTTCGGCTGATCAAGGCCGTCACTATCGGCTACCAGGGCCTGACGCTCAACATCGGCAACAAGACGGGCCTCAGGCACCCCTACGCGAACGTCGGAACGCCGCTCGCCAAGCACCCGGGGCTGCGCCAGGCCTTCGAGCTCTCGCTTAACCGCAACACGATCAACAGAGTGGTGTTCAACAACCTCAACCTGCCCGACTGCAGCCCGATCTCGCCGGTCCTGAAGGCGTGGCGGGACCCGAGCTTCAAGTGCCCGAAGCACGATCTCGCCAAGGCGAAAAGGCTTGTCAAAGCCTCGGGCGAGAAAACTCCGATCCCCGTCAACCTGACGATCGGCACAGATTCCGTCGCGGCCAAGCTTGGCGCGGTGATCCAGTCCGACGCAGGGAAGGCCGGCTTCAAGGTCAACCTGCAGCCGACCGAGTTCACGACCGCTCTCAACAGGGCCGATGCGGGACAGTTCGACACGTTCCAGGTCGGCTTCTCGGGACGCGTGGATCCCGACGGAACGACGTACGGCTTCATCCACACCGGCGGCTCGCTGAACGACAGCGGCTATTCGAACAAGACGGTCGACCGGCTGATGGACGGGGCGCGCGCCTCGCGGAAGCTGTCGGCGCGCAAGGCAGCCTATTACAAGGCGTTCAAGATCGTCCAGAGGGACCGGCCGTTGATCTACCTATGGCACCCGATCAACTACACGGGCGTCAGCAAGAAGATCCAGGGCGTCCAGGTGTTCGGCGACGGCCTGATCCGCGTCGCCTTCGCAAGCAAATAGGCGGCGGAGACAGGAGCGATCGTGGGCGGCTTCGTTCTGCGAAAGATCGGAGCCGCCCTGATCGTCCTGCTCATCGCGAGCTTCTTCGTCTTTCTCGGGATCCGGGCGCTGCCGGGCGATCCTGCCGTCGCGCTCGGCGGCGAGGACCGCGATCCGCAGGTAGTTGCCCAGATTCGGCACGACTACGGGCTCGACAGACCGCTGCCCGTCCAGTACGTCCGCTGGCTCGGCCACGCGCTCGAGGGTGATCTCGGCGAGGACCAGCGGTCGCTCTCCGTCTCGCACACGATCATCACGAAGCTGCCGGTGACGCTGGAGCTCGCCGGCCTCAGCGTGCTGATCGCGATCCTGATCGGCATTCCGACCGGGGTGCTCGCCGCGGTGCGCCGCGGCAAGGTGAGCGACTACGTCAGCACGACGATCGGGCTGATCGGGCTATCGGTGCCGCATTTCTGGCTCGGCCTGATGCTGATCATCGTCTTCTCAGTCGATCTCCACTGGCTGCCTGCCGGCGACTACGTCCCGATCGCACACCCGCTGGACAACCTCGAGCACATGCTCCTGCCGGCGATCGTGCTCGGCACAGGGTTCGCCGCGGTCCTGATGCGGCAGATGCGCTCGGCCATGCTCGAGTCGATGGGGTCCGACTACGTCCGCACAGCGCGGGCGAAGGGCCTAAGTGAGTGGAAGGTGGTCGGCTGGCACGCGTTCCGCAACAGCCTGATCACCGTGACGACCGTGATCGGGCTGCAGCTCGGGGCACTCATCTCGGGGGCCGTGATCACCGAGCAGATCTTTGGGATCGCCGGCTTCGGGCGGCTGACGATCGAGAGCGTCCAGCAACGCGACTACACGCTGATCCAGGGCATCGTCCTGGTCGCCGCTGCGGGCTACGTCCTCGTGAACCTCGCCGTCGACATTCTCTACTCGGTGCTCAACCCGCGGATCCGCGTTTCCGGGAGGCCGACGTGAGCTACGTGGAGATCGCGAGGCTGAGCCCCGCGGCCCGACGCAGGCGGATCATCCGCCGGCGCTTCTTCCGCCGCCCGCTGGCGGTGATCGGGCTGGTCGTCTCGCTCGCGTTCGTGACGATCGCCGTGTTCGCGCCGCTGATCGCTCCCTACTCGTACAAGGAGACGGACTTCAACGCGATCCTCGCGCACCCGTCGCGCCAGCACCTCTTCGGCACGGACGCGCTCGGCCACGACATCTTCTCGCAGGTCGTCTACGGCGCTCGAGCCTCGATGGAGGCCGGCGTCCTGGCGACGGTCCTCGCGCTCGTCGTCGCCGTGCCGATCGGGCTCGTCGCCGGCTATTACCGTGGTTGGATCGACCCGGTGATCGCGCGGCTGACCGACGCGCTGCTCGCCTTCCCATTCTTGATCCTCGCCGTCGGGCTGGCCGCGATCCTCGGCCCGTCGCTGAAGAACGCGATCCTCGCGCTCGGGATCGGAGCGGTCCCGCAGCTGATCCGGATTGCTCGCGGCGAGGCGCTGTCGCTCCGCGAGGAGGACTACGTGCGCGCGGCGATCGCGAACGGGGCCTCCGACTTGACGATCCTGCGGCGGCACGTCCTCCCGAACATGATGAGCACGATCATCGTCCAGGCGACCTTGCTGATCCCGATCCTGATCATCGGCGAGGCGACGCTCTCGTTCCTCGGGCTCGGGGTCCAGCCGCCGGCAACCTCTTGGGGGGTGCAGCTGCGGGCGGCGCAGGACTACCTGTTCGACGCGCCGCGGCTCGCGATCTATCCCGGGGTCGCGATCGTGGTCGCCACGCTCGCCTTCAACCTCTTCGGCGACGGGCTACGGGACGTCCTCGATCCCCGGACGCAGCGGTGACGACGCCGCTGCTCGAGGTCACGGACCTCTCGGTCCGGTTCGACACCGACGACGGGCCCGTCCATGCGGTCGACCGCCTCGGCTACACACTCGCGCCGGGCGAGGTGCTCGGACTCGTCGGCGAGTCGGGCTGCGGGAAGAGCGTGAGCGCGCTCTCCCTGCTCGGGCTGCTGCCGCCGACCGCCACCGTGACCGGCAAGGCGTCGTTCGACGGGACCGATCTGCTCGAGGTCTCCGCCCGGCAGCTCCGCCGCATCCGCGGCAGGGAGATCTCGTTCGTGTTCCAGGAGCCCATGACCTCGCTGAACCCGGTCTTCACGGTCGGCAAGCAGATCTCGGAAGTGCTCCGGAGGCATCTCGACCTTTCGTCGCGCCAGGCCCAGCGGAGGACCGTCGAGCTCCTGAAGCTCGTCCGCATCCCCGCCGCCGAGCGACGTGTCGACGAGTACCCGCACCAGCTCTCGGGCGGAATGAGGCAGCGCGTGATGATCGCCATGGCGCTTGCCTGCGACCCCAAGATCCTGATTGCCGACGAGCCCACGACCGCCCTCGACGTGACCATCCAGGCCGGGATCCTCGACCTGATGCGCGACCTGCGCGAACGGCTCGGGACGGCGATCGTCCTGATCACCCACAACCTCGGCGTCGTCGCGGACATCGCCGACCGGGTGGTCGTCATGTACGCCGGG
>JBKOUJ010000050.1:0-4823 GCA_046723355.1 Actinomycetota bacterium
ACCGGATCGTGTTCGAGTCGAACCGCGACGGAGACGCCGAGATCTACGTGATGCGCCCAGACGGCGGCGACCAGCACGACATCTCGAACGACCACGCTGCTGCCGATCTCAACCCGGCGTGGTCGGCCAACGTAAAGTGGATCGCCTTCACGAGCGACCGAGCCGGCTCGAGCGACATCTGGGTGATGAACGCCGACGGAAGCGGTGCGCGCGTTCTGACGCGCGCGCCATCGAACGAGCGTAACGCTGCATGGTCGCCCGACGGCACCGAGATCGCGTTCGCCTCCGACAGCAGCGGCGCGTTTCAGCTGTATGCGGTAAGGCGCGACGGCTCGCGGCTCACGAGGCTGACCGACGATGCCGCGAGCGACACAATCCCGGATTGGCAGCGGTTTCCGGGCCATGGAACACCGCCACCTAGCTGCCGCCACCCACGATGAGCGTTACGTCCGCCGAGATCCTCAGCATTCGTGACCCTGGGGATCGCGCCCGCGCGGCCGCAACGATCGCCGACGGCGGTATCGTCGTGTGTGCCTTCAACGGGATCTACACGCTGCTCGTCGACGCCGACGCGCCGGCTGCGCCGGCGCGGGCGGTCGCCGCTAAGGGGCGATCAGAGACGCAAGGCCTCGCGCTCGTGTGCCCCCCGGAGTACTTCGGCGAACATGTCGCGCTGGATGCGCCGGTTCTGCGCTCGGCCTATCCGTTTGCGCGGATCGTCGACCTCTATCGCTCTGTTCACGCGGTCGGCGTCATCGTCCCTGCAGCGCTTCCGGGGGCACCGCCGCACCTCGTGCAGTCCGGGACGATCCTCAACGTTTGGACCGAAGAGCGACCGAGGTCACCGCTCCGAGAGCTCGTGCGCGAGTTACGAAGCCGCGGACGCCGCGCCCTCGCAGGGACATCGGCAAACCGCACCGGCGAACCGACGATCACCACCGCCGCGGAGGCAGCCGCCGTGTTCTCGGACCAGGTCGACGCCATCCTCCTGGACGACTTCGAGCACGTTGCGGAGGCGCGTCGACGGTCGGCGAGCCTCGTCGACCTAACACGTCCGATCCCGCGTCTCGTGCGCGAGGGCAGTGTGCCCTCAGACGAGCTGCAGACGACGCTGCGGGAACTCGGCCTCGGTGAGCTGGCCGTGCCCCCGGGCGTGCGACGCGTCTGACGTCACGCCTCTTCGACCGTGACATGCGCGTCGTCGACGCGCACGTCCCACTGGCGGTCGAAGGCCCGCACGCCGGTCAGACGGACCGAGCGGCCGACCCAGGACGGCAGCTCCGGCGGCGCCAGCGTCTCGAGTGCGTGGCGAGCACGGTCTGGCCGCAAGCCGAGCAGCATCTGCAGCAACAGCACCGGAGTCCCCGCGGCCCACGCCTGAGGGCGGGCGGCGGTGGGGTAGGCAATCGGAAACGGCGTCTCCTGTCTGGCGAATCCAGCGAACACCTCCGGGAGCTGGTACCCGAAATGCGCTGACGCAGTCAGCATCCGCCGGACGATCCGCTGGGCCTCGGCCCAGCGCCCGTAGCGCGCCAGGCCAACTGCAATCAGCGAGTTGTCGTGGGGCCAGACGGTGCCGTTGTGGTACGAGAGCGGGCTGTAGCCGGCGTCCCCAGTCGACATCGTGCGGACGCCCCAACCTGACCAGAGCTCCTCGCCCATCAGCGCGTCCACGACCGCGTCGACACGCTCGCGCGGGACGATGCCGCTCCAGAGGAGGTGGCCGATGTTCGAGCAGAGCGAGTCGATCTGCTGCTTCTCCCCGTCGAGCCCGAGCACGTAGTAACCGCCGCGGCGGTCGGTCCAGAAACTGGCGTCGAAGGCACGGCGCAGCTCCTCGGCGTCGCGCTCGAGCCGGTCGGCGAGGGCGCGGTCGCGCCACACCTCTCGCGCCATTTCGGCCGTTCGGCGCTTGGCGTCGTAGACGTAGCCCTGCACCTCACAGGGGGCGATCGGGCCCTTGGCGAGCGACCCGTTGCTGAAGCGCTGGGAGTCGCCGGAGTCCTTCCAAGACTGATTCTCGAGGCCGCGATCGGTGCGCCGCTCGTACTCGATGAAGCCATCGCCGTCACGGTCGCCGTACTCGTCGATCCAGGCGAGCGCCTTCAGAGCCGGCTCCTTCAGGTCGCGGATCATCGCCGCGTCGTCCGTCCAGCGCCAGACTTCCGAGAGCAGGATCAGGTATAGCGGCGTCGCGTCGACCGTGCCGTAATAGGTGTGGAACCACGTCTTCGCCGCCTTGCCATCGCGGACCTCGTGGACAATCTTCCCCGGCTCGGCGTCGATGGTCGGGTCGTCCTCGGTCGCCTGCAGCCCGGCGAGCACCTCGAGACCCGTCCGCGCGAGCTCAGGGCCGAAGAGAAGGGTCTGGTAGCAGGTGATCAGCGTGTCGCGGCCGAACACCGTCATGAACCAGGGCATTCCGGCCGCTGGCAGCCGCCCGACTCCGGGGCCGCGCTTCATCCGCAGCGAAGCGAGGTCGGAAACCGACTGGAAGAAGGAGCGGCCCAGGTCTTCCCAGTCGGCGCGGATCTGCGGCACGCGCAGCCGCCAGGCCGCGAGCGACTCGCGGACGCGCGTCATCTCGTCGCCGAAACGACGCTCGGCTTGGCGCGGCACGACGTGGTCGCCCTCCAGCGACGGGATCACGTCGACGCGCAGGTGCCAGCGCTCGCGCGGCTCGAGCTCGATCTTCCACCGCACCGTCGCGCCGTCGATCTCGCCGCGCTCGGAGAAGATGACCTGTGTCTGCCCGCCGTCGCCCGGGTCCTCGAGCAAGAACTCGTTGTGCTCCTCCGCGAAGCGGATCGGCACCGGCTCCGGCAGCGCGGCGGCGTGCATCGGGTTCCCGAGCGCGAAGTCGTGCGCCTTGACCGAGAGGATGTCCGTGAAGTCGGCCTCGATCTGGAGCTCGAGCTCGAACGACTGCCGCTCCATGCTCTGGTTCTGGGCGACGATCACGTCCTGCATCGCCTCGCCGACGAAGCGTTCGCGGAGGATCGAGACGACGTCCTGCTCGAGGCCGCCCGCGAGCGGGTTGCGCAGGAAGAACGCGGCCGAGAAGTACTCGACCTTTCCGGACGAGAGCAGCAAGGGGCGGGCGCCGTTCAGCCGCAGCCGCAAAGCGGACAGGAACCGCGTGTCTTCGCTGTAGAAACCGTGGGTGCGGCGGTCGATGTCGCCGAGGTCGTCGCAGATGCAGAAGGTCGAGCCTTCGAGGATCGTGAGGCTCATAGATCGCGAATCGTGCGGACGGCGGTCGACTGATCGATCGTCTTGATGACAAGCTCGTCGATGTTCACGTGCGCCGGTCGCGTCAGCGCGAAGAGGATGCACTCGGCGACGTCCTCGGGCTTCAGCGGCGTGAGCCCCGCGTAGACCGCCTTCGCCCGCTCCTCGTCGCCGCGGAAGCGCACGCGCGAGAAGTTCGTCTCGACCAGGCCGGGGTCGACGGTCGTCAACCGGATCGGCCTCCCCAGCAGGTCCTGGCGCAGCGCGTAGGTGAACCCGCGGACGGCGTACTTGGCGGTGACATAGAGGGCCGCCTTCGGGTATGGCTCTCGGCCCGCAACGGACCCGAGGTTGACGATATGGCCGCCGTCGCGCATGTGCGGCAGACAGAGACGGGTCATGCGGATCAGGCCGTGGACGTCAGTCTCGAGCACAGTCTCCTCATCTTGTTCGGTTCCTTCCCAAAAGGGGTCGCGCCCGAGGCCGAGCCCCGCGCCGTTGACGAGGATGTCGAGGCCGTCAAGCTCGGCCATCGCGGTGTCTACGAAGCGTTCGCAACTCTCCGCATCGGTGACGTCGAGCTCGAGCTTGATGTCGGTCTCGAGCCGCTCGACCCGGCGAGCGCCGCCCGCGACCCGCGCACGCTCGCGCGCGAGCACAGCGGCCGTCGCGGCGCCGATCCCGCTCGAGGCGCCCGTGACGATCGCGGTCTTTCCGTCGAGAGCGCCCACGGCGGCGTGGACCCTAACGTCCTACGGAGACGTTCCCGCATGGCCGCAGCGGCAGAGCTGCCGCGGGTCGAGCGACCCGATGTTTGTGTCGCGCCGCGCGCGGGAATTTTTTGGCTACGGCCAAGGCGGGTGCCCACTCTGGGCGTTGGCATCTAGGGCGAGACACTTCCGACTAACGGCTTAGGGGTCCGTCCGCGCCTTGGCCGCTGCTCTGGAGCTCTAGGCTCTTGGTGGAACTGGAGGCGTTGCTCGAGCTCCTCTATTCGGCGCACGTTCGCAGCCGAACCGTCAGCGCCACCGTCCGCCGTCGGCAGGACCAGGCCCGCGAGCTGGAGTTACTGAAAGCGCGGTCTGTACCGCGAGCCGCCACGTTGCGGTGCTTTGGCTCAGGCGAAGTCGTCGGCGAAGTCCCAAGCGCGCAGCTCGCCCGGCTCCAGGCGGATGAGCAGGTCGTCGCCCGCGGTCTCGGCGTATTGCTCACCGGCCTCCGCCCCTAGGTAACGCGCGGCTATTCGGCGAACGATCGATCGGTCTTGCGGAATGCTGAGGCTCGCCTGAGCGCAAAGCTCCAGGCCCCTGTAAGGCGGGCCGTCGTCGTAAACGACGATGCTCGCGCGCGGGTCTCGACGGAGGTGTCCGGCTTTCACGTTGCGACGCCCGGTCACGACGTTGAAACCGTTGTCGTGCCACTCGTGCCAGACCGGTGAAAGGAGAACCGTGCCGTCGCGCCGGTAGGTCGCGAGGACGGCGACGAGCGGTAGCTCCAGAAGGTCGCCGAGATCGTCCGGTGTCAGATCTTTGCGCACTCGGTGTTCAGCGGTTGGTGAGGCGTTCCTGAACGCGACTTGCGAGGACGAGATA